>NZ_JBMVFV010000084.1:0-24727 GCF_049538395.1 Micromonospora sp. AB353
GGACGCCCTGGCGGCGGATCGCCACCTGGTCGTGCCCGGCGTCGGCGAGGACGGCGAGCAGCGCGTCGGCCGCGGCGCGGTCGGCGCGGGCGGGCAGGTCGACCAGGCCGCCCCAGCGGTCCGGCTGTTCGAGGGCGACGACCCGGCCGAGGCCCCAGGCCAGGGCGGCCCACGGGTCGGTGAGGGTCTCGCCGGCCCCGGCGCGCACGGCGCCCCGGGTGAGGCACCAGAGCCGGCCGGGCAGGCCCGCGTCGGCGAGCGCCTGGGTGAGGGTGAGCAGCAGCGCGGCGCCGACGGAGACGGCCGGGGCGTCCGGCAGCGCCCGGTCGGTCGCGGGCAGCACGCAGAGCACGCCGGCCCAGCCCTGCTCGCCGTGGCCGCGCAGCAGCCCGGTCAGCTCGGCGCGATCGACGCCCGGGGCGACGGTCAGGGTGTCGACGTGGGCGCCGGCACCGGTCAGCGTGCCGGCCACCCCGGCGTCGTCGTTGTCGGCGGTGACGACGAGCCAGCGGCCGGTCAGCGCCGGAACGGCGGCGGGGCGTACGGGCTCCCACTCGACCCGGTAGGTCCAGCCGTCCACCACGGCGTCGCGCTGCCGGGCCCGCCGCCACGACGACAGCACCGGTACGGCCGGGGCGAGCGCCTCCACTGCCGCGGGATCGTCCTGCACGGCCAGGTGGGCGGCGACCCCGGTCAGGTCGCCACGCTCCACGGCCGCCCAGAAGTCCCCCTCGGCGGCGTCACCCGGCACGGCCGTCGCGGCGGTGCCGCCGACCTCGGGCCAGTAGCGCTGGTGCTGGAAGGCGTACGTGGGCAGGTCCACCCGCCGCGCGCCGGTGTCGGCGAACCACCGCCGCCAGTCGACCGCAACCCCGCGCACGTGCAACTCGGCCAGCCCGCCCAGCAGCCCGTGCGCCTCGGGCCGGTCGGCGCGCTGCGCGGCGACGGCCAGCACGGCGTCGTCGGCGGGCAGGATGTCGGCCGCCATCGCGGTCAGTACGCTGCGCGGGCCGATCTCCAGGAACGTGTCCGCCCCGGCGGCGCGCAGCGCGCCGACCCCGTCGGCGAAGCGGACGGCCTCGCGGACGTGGCGCACCCAGTAGTCGGGCGTGCGGATCTCGTCGGTGTCGGCCAGGGCGCCGGTCACGTTCGACACGACCGGCAGCGACGGCGCGGCGAAGGTGAGCTTGTCGAGCACCGCGCGGAACCGGGCGAGCATCGGCTCCATCAGCGGACTGTGGAACGCGTGGCTGACGGTGAGGCGGCGGACGCGTACGCCCCGCTCACGCCAGAGCCGCTCCACCTCGTCGAGGGCCTCAACGGCACCGGAGACCACGACGGCCTGCGGACCGTTGACCGCCGCGATCCCCACTCCGGCCAGCCCGTCCAGCGTGGCCGCCACGTCGGCCTCGGTGGCCGCCACGGCCAGCATCCCACCCCCGGCGGGCAGCGCCTGCATCAACCGACCCCGCGCCGCCACCAGCGCACAGGCATGCTCCAGCGACAGCACCCCCGCCACGTACGCGGCCGTCACCTCGCCGATCGAGTGGCCGCCGACCAGGTCGGGGGCGACGCCGAAGGACTCCACCAGCCGGAACAACGCCACCTCGACCGCGAACAACCCCGCCTGCGTGAACACCGTCCGGTCCAGCAGGTCGGCGTCGGCCGAGCCCTCGGCGGCGAAGAGCACCTCGCGCAGGGGGCGCGGCAGGGCCCTGTCCAGGTGCCCGCACGCCTCGTCGAGGGCGGCGGCGAAGACGGGGAACTCCGCGTACAGCTCCCGGCCCATGCCGGCGCGCTGCGCGCCCTGGCCGGAGAAGAGCACCGCGAACTGGCCGCGCGGCACCCCGGCACCGCGCACGACGGTGCCGGCCGGTTCCCCGGCGGCAAGGGCGCGCAGCCCCGCGAGCAGGTCGTCGCGGCCGGTCGCGGACAGCACGGCCCGACGGTCCAGGGTGGAGCGGGAGGTGACCGACGAGAAGGCCACGTCGAGCGGGCGCAGGGTGTCGTCGGCGGCGAACCGGGCGGCCCAGCGGCCGGCCTGCGCGGCGAGCGCGGCGTCGGAGCGGGCGGAGAGCAGCACGGGGGCTACCGTGCGGGCCTGCGGCGTGGTCGGCTCGGCCTCGACCTCGGCGGGAGCCGGGGCCTGCTCGATGATGGTGTGCGCGTTGGTGCCGGAGACGCCGAACGACGACACGGCGGCCCGGCGCGGCCGGTCCACGGCCGGCCACGGCGTGACGGCGGTGGCGAGGGTGACGGCCCCGGCGGTCCAGTCGATCTGCGGCGACGGCTCGTCGACGTGCAGGGTGGGCGGCACGACGCCGTGCCGCATCGCCATCACCATCTTGATCACACCGGCCACGCCGGCGGCGGCCTGGGCGTGCCCGATGTTCGACTTCACCGACCCGAGCAGCAGCGGCGCGGCCTCGTCGCGGTCCTGCCCGTACGTGGCCAGCAGCGCCTGCGCCTCGATCGGGTCGCCGAGCCGGGTGCCGGTGCCGTGCGCCTCCACCACGTCGACCTGCTCGGGCGTGAGCCGGGCGTTGCCGAGGGCCTGGCGGATGACCCGCACCTGGGAGGGGCCGTGCGGGGCGCTGAGCCCGTTGGACGCGCCGTCGGAGTTGACCGCGCTACCGCTTACCACGGCGAGCACCGGGTAGCCGTGCCGCTGCGCGTCGGAGAGCCGGGTGAGCAGCAGCATGCCGATGCCCTCGGACCACGAGGTGCCGTCCGCGCCGGCGGCGAACGCCTTGCACCGCCCGTCGGCGGCGAGACCGCGCTGCCGGCTGAAGCCGACGAAGACCGCCGGGGTGGGCATCACCGTCACGCCGCCCGCCAGGGCCAGCTCGCAGTCGCCGTTGCGCAGGGCCTGCGCGGCCAGGTGGATGGCGACGAGCGAGGACGAGCAGGCGGTGTCGACTGTGACCGCCGGCCCCTCCAGCCCGAGGGTGTACGCGACGCGGCCGGAGATGACACTGGTGGCGTTGCCGGTGAGTAGGTGGCCCTCGCCGTTCTCGGCCTGCGCCATCACGCCGTCGTAGCCGTGCGACGAGGCCCCGACGAAGACGCCGGTACGGCTGCCCCGGACGGCAGGCAGCGGCAGCCCGGCCCGCTCGAACGCCTCCCAGGAGGTCTCCAGGAGCAGCCGCTGCTGCGGGTCCATGGCGACGGCCTCGCGGGGCGAGATGCCGAACAGGTCGGCGTCGAAGTCGGCGGCGGAGTAGACGAAGCCGCCCTCGCGCACGTAACTGGTGCCCGGATGGTCGGGATCGGGGTGGAAGAGGTTCTCCAGGTCCCAGCCCCGGTCGGCGGGGAACGGCCCGATCCCGTCGCCGCCGTCGTGCACGAGCTGCCACAGCGCCTCGGGGCTGTCGACGCCGCCCGGGTAGCGGCAGCTCATCGCCACGATGGCGATGGGCTCGGAGTCCCGGCTCTCCAGCTCGCGCAGCCGACGCCGGGTACGCCGCAGCTCCGAGGTCGTACGCTTCAGGTACTCGACGTACCTCTCGTCCTCGCTGCTCACCGTGGACCTACCTCACTCGGCATGCCGATGTCGTTGCGGCTGGTGGTCACGACGTCTCCAGCTCGCGGTCGATCAGGTCGAAGATGTTCTCGGCGGTGGCCGACTCCAGGTCGTCGTCGCCGTCCGCGTCCGCCTGCCGCTCGGTCAGCCGGCCCAGCAGGCCGTGCAGCCGGTCGGTGATCCGGCGGAACTCGTCGTCGGCCGGGTCCAGCCCGACGAGCGCCGCCTCCAGCCGGTCGAGTTCCCGGCCCGCCGCCGACGGCTCGCCGGCCGGGCTCACCGGGGCGAACTGCCCGGCCAGGTGGACGGCGAGCGCCTCGGGCGTCGGGTTGTCGAAGACCAGCGTCGCCGGCAGCCGCAGCCCGGTGGCTGCGCCGAGCCGGTTGCGCAGCTCCACGGCGGTCAGCGAGTCGAAGCCGAGTTCCCGGAACGCGCGGGTCGGCTCGATGCCGGCCGGATCGCCGTGGCCGAGGACGACCGCCACGTGCGCCAGCACCAGGTCACGCAGGGCGCGTACCCGCTTGTCGTCGGGCAGGGCGCGCAGCGTCTCGGCGTACGCCTGCCCGTCGGCGGCCTCGCCGGCCGCGGCCCGGCGGCCGGCGGCGCGGACCAGGTTGGTCAGCAGCGGGTGTACGGGCGACCCGGGCGCGGCCACGCCGGTGGCGATCTTGGCGGGCATGAGTGTCGCCCGCTCCGAGCGCCAGAGAGCGTCGAACAGGGCGAGCCCCTCGGCGTCGGAGAGCGCCGCCATGCCGCCCCGGTCGAGGCGGCGGATGTCGGCCGAGTCGAGGTGGCCCGTCATGCCGCTGGCCTGTGCCCAGCGGCCCCACGCCAGCGCGACCGCCGGCAGGCCGAGGGCCCGCCGGTGCTCCGCCAGGGCGTCGAGGAACGCGTTGCCGGCGGCGTAGTTGCCCTGGCCCGGACCGCCGAACACGCCTGCGGCAGCGGAGAAGAGCACGAACGCGCTCAGGTCGTGGCCGAGGGTGGCCCGGTGCAGGTTCCACGCCACGTCGACCTTGGGCCGCAGCACCGCGGCGAGGCGGTCGGGGGTGAGCGACTCGACGGTGGCGTCGTCGAGGACGCCGGCGGCGTGCACGACGGCGCGCAGCGGGTGCCGCCGGTCCACCATGGACAGTACGTCCGCCACGGTGTCCGGGTCGGCCAGGTCGGCGGCGACGATCGACACGTCCGCGCCGAGCGCCTTCAGGTCGGCGAGCAGTTCGTCGGCGCCCTCGGCGTCCGGGCCGCGCCGGCTGACCAGCAGCAGATGCCGGGCGCCGTGCGCGGTGACCAGGTGCCGGCAGAGCAGCGCGCCGAGGGTGCCGGTCGCCCCGGAGACCAGGACCGTGCCGTCGAGCCGGGGCGCCTGCGGAATGCTCAGGGCCAGCTTGCCGACGTGCCGGGCCTGGCTGAGGAAGCGGAACGCCTCGGGGGCGCGCCGGACGTCCCAGGTGCGCCGGGGCAGGGGCCGCAGTGCACCGGCGGCGAAAAGCGCCATCAGCTCGCCCAGCATCGCGCCGATCTTCTCCGGGCCGGCCTCGATGAGATCGAAGACCTGGTAGCTGACGCCCGGGTGGTCGGCGGCGACCCGCTGCGGATCCCGCTTGTCGGTCTTGCCCATCTCGACGAACCGGCCGCCGTCGGCGAGGAGCCGCAGCGACGCGTCGACGTACTCGCCGCGCAGGGCGTTGAGCACCACGTCGACGCCCCGCCCGCCGGTGCGGTGGGCGAACTCGTCGGCGAAGTCGAGGCTGCGGGAGGAGGCGAGGTGCGCGTCGTCGAAGCCGGTGTCGCGCAGCGCCGGCCACTTGCCGGGGCCGGCCGTGCCGTAGACCTCCGCGCCGAGGTGGCGGGCGATCTGCACGGCGGCCATGCCCACGCCGCCGGCCGCCGCGTGCACGAGCACGGACTCGCCCGCGCGCAGCCGGGCCAGCTCCACCAGCCCGTACCAGGCGGTCAGGAAGACCACGGGCACGGCGGCGGCGTCGGTGTAGGACCAGCCGTCGGGGATGCGGGTGACCAGCCGGCGGTCGGTGACCGCCGCCGAGGCGAACGAGCCGGAGAAGATGCCCATCACCCGGTCGCCGGGGGCGAGGTCGGCGACGCCCGGCCCCACACCGAGCACCACGCCGGCGCCCTCGTTGCCCAGCACCTCCTGGTCGGGGACCATGCCGAGGGCCAGCACCACGTCGCGGAAGTTCAGCCCGGAGGCACGCATCCCGACCAGGACGTGGCCCGCCGGCAGTTCCCCGCCCGCCTCGGGACCGGGCAGCAGGGCGAGGTTCTCCAGCGTGCCCTTCTCGGTGACGTCGAGGCGCCACGGCACCTCGTCGGCGGGCAGCGGCAACACACCGGCGTCGCGGGCCCGGGCCAGCCGGGGCACGAGCGGCGCGCCGTCGCGCAGCGCGAGCTGCGGCTCGCCGGAGGCGACGGCCGCCGGGACGGCCGCCAGGGAGGCGGCGGCGTCGTCGGTGTCGAGCAGCGTGAACCGGCCGGGGTGCTCGGACTGCGCCGAGCGGACCAGCCCCCACAGGCTCGCCCGGGCCAGGTCACAGGGGGCCTCGCCCGGGGCCGCGCCGACGGCGCCCCGGGTGTGCAGCACGAGCCGGGACCGCTCCAGCCGGGGCTCGCCCAACCACTGCCGCACCAGCGCGAGGGCGTCACGGGCCGCGTCGTGCGCGGCATCACCGGCCCGCTGCGGGTCCGACTCCGCGCCGAAGCGCAGGTCCAGCACCACATCGGGTACGTCCCCGGACTCCCCGATCTCGGCGACCAGCGTCGCCAGGTCGGCGTGGGACCGTACCGGGTGCCCGGCGGCGGCGAGCGCCCCGGCGAGGCCGAGGGTGTCGTCGCCGAGCAGCGCCCAGCGGGCCTCCCCGGCCGCCGCGCCGGTGTCCGTCAACGGCGTCCAGTCCAGGTGGAACACCGACGTGCGGCGCAGGGCGGCGGCCTCGTCGGCCCGGCCCGCGGCGACCGGGCGGAACGTCAGCGACTCGACGGTGGCGACCGGCTGGCCGGCGGTGTCCGCGAGCGTGACCGCGACGGTGTCCGGGCCGAGCGGGCGCAGCCGCGCCCGCAGCCGGGTGGCGCCGTGGGCGTGCAGGGCGACCGAGCGGAAGGCGAACGGCATCCAGCCCGCCCCCGAGGTGTCCGCCGCGTCGCCGAGCAGGGCGGTGACCCCGCTGGCCTGGAGGGCCGCGTCGAACAGGGCCGGGTGCAGCCCGAAGCGGGACGCGTCGGCGCTCGCCTCCTCGGGCAGGGCCACCTCGGCGTAGACCTCACCGTCGCCGCGCCACACCCGGCGCAGCCCTCGGAAGGAGGGGCCGTAGCCGAGGCCACCCTCGGCCGTCTGCACGTACCAGGCGTCCAGGTCGGCGTCGACCTCGACGGCGTCGGCCGGCGGCCACTGCCCCGGTACGGCGGTCGGGGCGGGCAGCTGCGGCAGCAGGAGTCCCTCGGCGTGCCGGGTCCACTCGGCGTCGGCGTCCTCTTCGGGGCGGGAGTGCACGGTGACGCTCCGCTCGCCGGTGTCGGCGGGCGGGCCCACTCGTACCTGCACCTGCACCGCGCCGGTCGCGGGGAGCACCAGCGGGTTGATCAGCGTCAGGTCGCCCACCTGGCCGGCGTCGACCTCGTCGCCGGCCCGGACCACCATGTCGACGACGCCGGTGCCCGGGACGATCACCGCCCCGCCGACGGCGTGGTCGGCCAGCCACGGGTGGGTACGCACCGACAGCCGCCCGGTCAGCACCACCGTCCGGTCGTCTGCGACGGGTACGGCCGCGCTGAGCAGCGGGTGCCCGGTGTCCTGGAGGCCGGCCGAGCCGACGTCGCGGACGCGGTGCGCGGGCGCGTCCAGCCAGTAGCGTCCCCGTTCGAAGGCGTAGGTGGGCAGTGCCACCACGTCGGTCTCGGCGAGGACGGCCGTCAGGTCGACGGGCAGGCCGATCGCGTGGGCGGTAGCCAGGTTGGTCAGCAGCCGCGTCGGGTCGTCGTCGCCCCTGCGCAGGCTGCCCAGGGTGTGCCCGGTGACGCCCGCGTCGTCCAGGATCGCCGCCACCGGCATCGTCAACACCGGGTGGGGGCTGATCTCGATGAACGTGGTGTGCCCGGCGGCGACGGCGACGCGCACGGCGGCGTCGAACTGCACGGTCTGCCGCAGGTTGTCGTACCAGTAGCCGGCGTCCATCGAGGACGGGTCGGCCCAGTCCCCCGTCAACGTCGAGACGAGCCGGGTGTGCCCCGGCTGCGGGCTCACGTCGGCCAGGTCGGCGCGCAACCGCTCGGCGACCTCCTGCACCGCCGCCGAGTGCGACGCGTAGTCCACCGGGATCAACCGCGCCCGCACCCCGTCGGCCTGACACGCCTCCACCAGCTCCGCGACCGGCTGCGGCGGACCCGACACCACCACCGTCGACGGACCGTTCACCGCCGCCACCCCGACACCCGGGAACGCCGGCAGCCGCTCAGCCACCGCCTCAGCCGACAGGTCCACCGACGCCATCGTCCCCGTGCCCCGCAGCACCGTCAGCGCCCGCGACCGCAACGCCACAGCCTTCGCCGCGTCCTCCAGGGAGAGAATGCCCGCCACACACGCCGCACCGATCTCACCCTGCGAGTGACCGACCACCGCAGCCGGAACCACACCCGCGTACTGCCACACCGCCGCCAGGGCCACACCCACAGCCCACAGCACCGGCTGCACGACCTCCACCCGCGCCAGCCACGACTCGTCGTCACCGGTCAACACCGCAACGAGGTCCACATCGAGGTACGGGGCCAGGGCCCGCTGGCACTCCGCCAGCCGCGCGTCGAACACCGGCGTCCGACCCACCAGACCGGCCGCCATCCGCGCCGACTGCGCACCCTGACCCGGGAACACGAACACCGCACCCGCGCCATGCGACAGAGCCGCCGCCGCGACGACGGTGCCGGCTGGCGACCCCGACGCCAGAGCGTCCAGCCCCGCCAGCAACTCCTCCGCGCTCGACCCGACCACGACCGCCCGCTGGTCGAACGTCGACCGGGTGGCGGCGAGGGACCAGCCCACCGCCGCCGCGTCCACCTCGCCGTGCTCGCGCACGTACTCCGCCAGGCGAGCCGCCTGGCCGGTCAGGGCACCCTTCGACCGTCCCGACAGCGGCCACACCACGACGTCGGAGGCCACGAGCCCGGGGCCCTGCTCGGCCGGAGCGGCAGCCACGGCCTGCGGCTCGTCGGCCTGCTCGATGATCACGTGGGCGTTGGTGCCGGACATGCCGAACGACGACACCGCCGCCCGGCGCGGCCGGTCCACGGCCGGCCACGGCCGCGACTCGATCGCCAGCTCGACGGCCCCGGAGGTCCAGTCGATGTGCGGCGACGGCTCGTCCACGTGCAGCGTCGCCGGTACCACGCCCTCCCGCATCGCCAGCACCACCTTGATCACACCGGCGACGCCCGAGGCGGCCTGCGTGTGGCCGATGTTGGACTTGATCGAGCCGAGCAGCAGCGGCTCGCCGCCCTCGCGGTCCTGGCCGTAGGTCGCCAGCAGGGCCTGCGCCTCGATCGGGTCACCGAGCGTCGTGCCCGTGCCGTGCGCCTCGACCACGTCGACATCCGCACTGCCCAGCCGGGCGCCCGCAAGGGCCTGCCGGATCACCCGCTGCTGCGACGGACCGTTCGGGGCGGTCAGCCCGTTCGAGGCGCCGTCCTGGTTGACCGCCGACCCACGCACCACCGCCAGGACCCGGTGCCCGTTGCGCCGCGCGTCCGACAGCCGCTCCACCAGCAGCACGCCCACACCCTCGCCCCAGCCCGTACCGTCCGCAGCCGCCGCGAACGCCTTGCACCGGCCGTCGGCCGCCAGGCCCCGCTGCCGGGAGAACTCGAAGAAGGTGCCGGGGGTGGCCATGACCGTGACGCCGCCGGCGAGGGCGAGGTCGCACTCGCCACGCCGCAGCGACTGCACCGCCAGGTGCAACGCCACGAGCGACGACGAACACGCCGTGTCCACCGACACCGCCGGCCCCTCCAACCCCAACGCGTACGCCACCCGGCCCGACACCACACTCGCGGCGTTGCCCGTGGCCCCGAACCCTTCGGCCTGCTCCCCCGCAGCCATCAGCAGGGCCCCATAGTCCTGACCATTCGTGCCCACGAACACCCCTGTTCGCGAACCCCGCAGAACCCCAGGCTCAACCCCTGCCCGCTCGACCGCCTCCCACGAAACCTCCAGCAACAACCGCTGCTGCGGATCCATCGCCGCCGCCTCGCGCGGCGAGATCCCGAAGAATCCGGGATCGAACTCGCCCGCCCCGTGCAGGAAGCCGCCCTTGTCGGCGTACGTGGTACCGGGGTTGGCCGGGTCGGGGTCGTAGAGCCGGTCGAGGTCCCAGCCCCGGTCGGTCGGGAAGTCGCCGATCGCGTCGACGCCGTCGGCGACGAGGCGCCACAGCCGTTCGGGGCCGTCGACGCCGCCGGGGTAGCGGCAGGCCATGGCGACGATGGCCACCGGCTCGTCGTCGCCCACGGCGGCCGGGACGGCGACGGGAGCCGCCCCGGCGTCGGCGCCGAAGAGGCCGGCGAGCAGGAAGCGGGACAGCACCACCGGGGTGGGGTGGTCGAAGACCAGGGTGGTGGGCAGCGCCTGCCCGGTGGCGGCGACGAGCCGGTTGCGCAGCTCCACGGCGGTCAGCGAGTCGAAGCCGAGGTCGCGGAACGCGGTGGTCGCGCCCACGGCGGCGGCCCCGCCGTCGTGGCCGAGCACGTCGGCGGCGAGTTCGCGGACCAGGTCGGCGACGGTCTCCTCGCGGCGGGCCGGGGTCAGCGCGGCGAGGCGCCGGCGCAGCGTGGCCGCCGGACCGTCGTCGCCGTCGTCGGCCGCGGCGCCGCCGTCGAGGGCGGCCCGCGCCTCCGGTACGCCCTCCAGCAGCGGCCGGCGGCGCGCGGAGGCGTACGCGGGAGCGAACCGGGTCCAGTCCACGTCGGCCACCGTCACTGTGACGTCGTCGTGGTCGAGGGCCTGCTGCAACGCGGCCATGGCGACGGCCGGGTCCATGGCGGGCAGGCCCCGGCGGCGCAGGTTCCGCTCGGCGTCGGCGGCGTGCATGCCGCCGTCGGACCAGGGGCCCCAAGCGATGGCGGTGCCGGCCCGGCCGTCGGCGCGCCGCCGCCGTACCAGCGCGTCCAGGTAGGCGTTGCCGGCCGCGTACCCGGCCTGCCCGCCACTGCCCCAGGTGGCGGCGATGGACGAGTAGACGACGAAGGCGTCCAGCTCCCGGTCGGCGAGCAGGTCGGCGAGGTGGGTGGCCCCGGCGGTCTTGCCGACTGTCACCTCGGCCAGCTCGGCGGGGGTGACCTCCGCCAGCGGGGTGGCCTGCGCGACGCCGGCGGTGTGCACGACGGTACGCACCGGCGGGCCGTCGGCCTCGACCCGGTCGAGCAGGTCGGCGAGGGCGGCCCGGTCGGCGATGTCGCAGGCGGCGACGGTGACCCGGGCCCCGAGGCCGGCCAGCTCGGCCTCCAACTCGGCGGCGCCGGGGGCGTCGGGTCCGCGCCGGCTGACCAGCACGACGTGCTCGGCTCCGGCGGCGGCGAGCCAGCGGGCGGCGCGCGCGCCGAGGCCGCCGGTGCCGCCGGTGACCAGGGCGGTGCCGGTGGGCGTGAACCGGCGCGCCGGCGGACGGTCGCCGAGGGCGGCGCGGACGAGGCGGCGGGCGAAGACGCCGGGGCCGCGTACGGCGAGCTGGTCCTCGCCGGTCGAGCCGGTGAGGATCGCGGCGAGCCGGAAGGCGGCCCGGTCGTCGGGGTCGGACGGCAGGTCGACCAGGCCGCCCCAGCGGTGCGGCGCCTCGACGCCGACGACCCGGCCGAGGCCCCAGATCGCGGCCTGCGCCGGGTCGGCGAGCCGGTCGTACGAGGCGGCGGCGACCGCGCCCCGGGTGACCAGCCACAGCGGCGCCGCCACGCCGGCGTCGCCGAGCGCCTGCACGAGGGCGAGGGTGGCGGTCAGGCCGGGCAGGACGGTGCCGTCGGCGGTGCGTGCTTCCCCGGCGAGCAGGGACACGACGCCGGCGGGCTCGGTGCCGGCGAGAGCCGCCGCGAGGCCGGCCCGGTCGGCGTCCGGCTCCACTGTCAGCGGCAGCACGCCGGCGCCGGCGCCGGTCAGTGCGGCCCGGACGGCCCGCGCCGCCGGGTCGTCGGCGTCGTCGGCGGGCAGCGCCAGCAGCCAGGTGCCGGCCAGCCGGGCGGGGGCGGGCTCGGGTGCCACCTGCCATTCCTCCCGGTACCGCCAGCCGTCGAGGACCGAGTGTTCCTGCCGCTGCCGCCGCCAGTCGGCGAGGACGGGCAGCAGGGTACGCAGCGACTCGGCGGCGGCGGTCTCGGTGACGGCGAGGGTGTCGCGCAGCGCGTCGAGGTCGGCGCGTTCGACGGCCGCCCAGAACCGGCGGTCGAGCGCGCCGGCCCCGCCCGTCGTGGTGTCGTCGCCGGGCGCCTCGGCCGGCACCCAGTAGTGCTGCCGCTCGAACGGGTAGGTGGGCAGGTCGACGAGCCGGCCGGGCCGGCCGGCGAGGACGTCCGCCCAGCGCGGCGGCGTGCCGGCGACGTGCAGCTGGGCGAGGGCGGCGAGCAGGGCACGGCGGTCCGGGCGGTCCCGGCGCAGCACCGGCACCACCACGGCGGAGGCGACGTCGGCGGCGTCGGTCTCGATTCCGGCGAGGGTCTCCTGGACGCTGGCGGTGAGCACGGCGTCCGGCCCGACCTCGACGAAGGTGCCGACGCCGTGGGCGCGCAGGGCGCGTACGCCGTCGGCGAAGCGGACCGCCTCCCGGACGTGGCGCACCCAGTAGCCGGGGTCGGTGAGCTGCGCCGGGTCGGCCAGCTCGCCGGTCACGTTGGACACCATCGGCAGGGTGGGGGCGCGCAGGTCGAGGCGGGCGGCGACGGCAGCGAACTCGGCGAGCATCGGCTCCATCAGCGGGCTGTGGAAGGCGTGGCTGACCCGCAGCCGCCGCACCTTCACCCCCCGGCCGGTCCAGAGTTCCGCCAGCTCGTCGATGGCCGCCGCGTCGCCGGAGACGACGACGGCGTCGGGGCCGTTGACGGCGGCGACGGCGACCCGGCCGGTCAGCGCGGCGATCGACTCGGCGACCCGGGCCTCGTCGGCGGCCACGGCGAGCATCGCGCCGCCGGTGGGCAGGTCCTGCATGAGCCGCCCCCGGGCGGCGACGAGGGCGCACGCGTCGTCGAGGCTGAGCACGCCGGCCACGTGGGCGGCGGTCAGCTCGCCGACGGAGTGCCCGGCGACCATGTCGGGGGCCAGCCCCCAGGAGCCGAGCAGCCGGTGCAGCGCCACCTCGACGGCGAACAGCGCGGCCTGGGTGAAGACGGTCTGGTCGAGCAGGTCGGCCTCGGCGGTGCCGGGCTCGGCGAACAGCAGCGGCTTCAGCGGCCGGGGCAGCCGGTGGTCGAGGTGGCCGCAGACCTCGTCGAGCGCCTCCGCGAAGACCGGGTACGCCTCGTACAGCTCCCGGCCGGCGCCGGCGCGCTGGGCGCCCTGGCCGGAGAACAGGAACGCGACCCCGCCGCGTTCGGCGGCGGCGCCGGTGACCAGCCCGGGGGCGGGCCGGTCGTCGGCGAGGGCGTGCAGCGCGGCGAGCAGGCCGTCGCGGTCGTCGGCGAGCACGACCGCCCGGTGCTCCAGGGGCGAGCGGGAGACCGCCGAGGTCCAGGCGACGTCGGCCGGGCGCAGGTGCGCGTCGTCGGCGACGTAGGCCGACCAGCGCTCGGCCTGGCGGCGCAGCGCGGTGCGGGTGCGGCCGGTGAGCAGCACCAGCGCGGGCGCGGGCGGCACCGGGTGGTCCGCCTCGACGCCGGCCGGTTCGGGCTGTTCGAGGATGAGGTGGGTGTTGGTGCCGCTCATCCCGAACGACGAGACGGCGGCCCGGCGCGGCCGGTCCACGGCCGGCCACGGCGTGGCCTCGGTGACGAGGGTGACCGCGCCGGCGGCCCAGTCCACGTGCGGGGTGGGCTCGTCGACGTGCAGGGTGGCCGGCACGACGCCGTGCCGCATCGCCAGCACCATCTTGATCACACCGGCGATGCCGGCGGCGGCCTGGGTGTGCCCGATGTTGGACTTGATCGAGCCGAGCAGCAGCGGCGCGGCGTCGCCCCGCTCCCGGCCGTACGTGGCGAGCAGCGCCTGCGCCTCGATCGGATCGCCGAGGGTGGTGCCGGTGCCGTGCGCCTCCACCACGTCGACCAGGTCGGGGGTGAGCTTCGCGCCGGCCAGAGCCTGCCGGATGACCCGCTGCTGGGACGGGCCGTTGGGGGCGGTGAGGCCGTTCGACGCGCCGTCGGAGTTGACCGCCGAGCTGCGGATGACGCCGAGCACGGGGTGGCCGTTGCGGCGGGCGTCGCTGAGCCGTTCCAGCAGCAGCATGCCGACGCCCTCGGACCAGCCGGTGCCGTCGGCGGAGGCGGCGAACGACTTGCACCGGCCGTCGGCGGCGAGGCCGCGCTGCCGGGAGAACTCGACGAACGGGCCGGGGGTGGCCAGCACGGTCGCGCCGCCGGCCAGGGCGAGGCCGCACTCGCGCTGGCGCAGCGCCTGGCAGGCGAGATGGATGGCGACCGACGCCGACGAGCAGGCGGTGTCCACGGTGACCGACGGGCCTTCGAGGCCGAACGTGTACGCCAGCCGACCGGACACGACACTGGCGGCGGTGCCGGTCAGCACGTACCCCTCGACGCCGGGCGCCCGGTGCAGCACGGCGGCGTAGTCCTGCCCGGAGGTGCCCACGAAGACTCCGGAGCGGCTGCCACGCAGCGACAGCGGGGCGATGCCGGCGCGTTCGAACAGCTCCCAGGTGACCTCCAGCAGCAGCCGCTGCTGCGGGTCCATGGCGACCGCCTCACGCGGCGAGATGCCGAAGAGCGCGGCGTCGAACTGCCCCGCGTCGCGCAGGAACCCGCCGGCGGTGGTGTACGAGGTGCCGGCGTTGTCCGGGTCGGCGTGGTAGAGCCGGTCCAGATCCCAGCCGCGGTCGGTGGGAAAGTCGCCGATGGCGTCCCCGCCGGACGAGACGAACTCCCAGAGCTCCTCCGGCGAGCTGATGCCGCCCGGGTAGCGGCAGCTCATCGCCACGATCGCCACCGGCTCGGACTCCTCGGCGGTGACCTCGCGCAGCCGTTGGCGGGTCTGCTGCAGCTCGGCGACGACGCGCGTCAGGTATTCGCGCAGCCGATCTTCGTCCGCCATGACATCTCGCTTTCTCGTGACACCACAGATCCCCGGGCGGCTCAGGAGAGCCCGAGGTCCTGGTCGATGAGGTCGAACAGCTCCTGGTTGCTGGCCGCCCGCAGCCGGCCGGCCACCTCGGCGGTGTCCTCCCGGCGTTCCTCGGCGGCGCCGAGCCGTTCGAGCAGGCTGTGCAGGCGCATCGTGATCCGCACCCGGCCGATGTCGTCCGGGTCGCGCAGCGCGAGGGCGCCCTCCAACTGGTCCAGCTCCGCGAGGGTGGGCAGCGCCTCCACCGACGCCTCGTCGAGCAGTTCGGCCCGCAGGTGCTCGGCCAGCGCCTGCGGGGTCGGGTGGTCGAACACCACCGAGCTGGGCAGGCTGAGCCCGGTCGAGCGGGCCAGCCGGCCCCGCAGCTCCACGGCGGTGAGCGAGTCGAAGCCGAGATCCCGGAAGGGCCGCCCGGCCTCCACGGCGTACGGGCTGTCGTGGCCGATGACCTCGCCCGCGGCGGTGCGGATGAGATCGACCAGCAGCCGTGCCTGTTCGGCCTGCGACAACTCGCCGAGCCGCTTACGCAGTTCGCCGGCGACCTGGTCGCCGTCCTCGGCGTCGGCGCGCGCCGCCGCGGCCTGGGCGGCCACCTCGGCGATCTCGCTGATCAGCGGCCGGGGCCGGGCGGAGGCGAACACCGGCGCGAAGCGTTCCCAGTCGATGTCGGCGACGGTGAGGGCGGTGTCGTCGCCGTCGAGGCCGGCGCGCAGGGCGGCCATCGCCGGTTCCCGGCCGAGCAGGGACACCCCGCGCCGGCTCATGGCCGCCGCGTGCGCGTCGGTCACCATGCCGCCACCGGCCCACGGTCCCCAGTTCACCGAGAGGTGCCGGGCCCGCCCGGC
Source organism: Micromonospora sp. AB353 (assembly GCF_049538395.1). Lineage (NCBI taxonomy): Bacteria > Bacillati > Actinomycetota > Actinomycetes > Micromonosporales > Micromonosporaceae > Micromonospora > Micromonospora sp. AB353. Next base: position 15,641 of record NZ_JBMVFV010000084.1, read on the forward strand.
CGGCCGGGACTGCGCCCAGGCGTCCAGGAAGGCGTTGCCGGCGGCGTACGCCCCGTGGTCGCCGACACCCCAGACGGCCGCGATGGAGGAGAAGTGCACGACCAGGTCGAGCGGCTCCGGGCCGAGGAACTCGTCGAGGTGCCGCGCGCCGGCGATCTTGCCGGAGACGACGTCGGCGAGTTCCGCCTCGGTCACGGCGGCGACCGGGTTGAGCCGGCCCACTCCGGCGGCGTGCACCACGGCGTGCACGGTCTCACCGTCGGCGCGCAGGCCACGGACCAGGTCGGCGACCGCGTCCCGGTCGGCCAGGTCGCAGGCCAGCACCCGCGCCTCGGCGCCGAGGGCGGCCAGTTCCGCCACCGCCTCGTCCGCGCCGGGGGCCGCCGCGCCGCGCCGGCTGACCAGCAGCAGTCGCCGCGCGCCGTGCCGGGCGAACCAGCCGGCGGCGTACCGGCCGACGGCGCCGGTGCCGCCGGTGACCAGGACGGTGCCCGGCGCCTGCCAGGCCGCTGGCACCTCGGCGCGGGGCGCGCGCTCCAGCCGCCGCAGGTACGTCCCGGAGTCGCGCACCGCGAGCTGGTCCTCGTCGCCGGCGGCGGTGAGGGCCGCCAGCACTCCCTCGGCGGCGGCGGTGTCCAGGGTGGCGGGCAGGTCCAGCAGGCCCCCCCAGTGCCGGGGGTGTTCCAGCGCGGTCACCAGGCCGAGGCCCCACGTGGTGGCCTGGGCGGGGTGGGCGACGGGGTCGTCGGCGCCGGTGGCCACGGCCTGCCGGGTGAGCAGCCACAGCGGCACCGGTGGCAGGGCGTCCGTGACCGCCTGCACCAGGGCCAGGTTCGCGGTCAGGCCCAGCGGCACGGCCGAGCGGTCGGGGTGCGCCCGCTCGTCGAGGGCGAGCAGCGACACGATCCGGGTGGGCGCCGCGGCGGCGAGCTGCCCGGCGAGCGTGCTCCGGTCGGTCGTCGCCGGGTCGACGGCGAGCTGCCGCACGGTGCCGCCCCGCGCGGTGAGCAGTTCGGCGAGCCGGTCGACGACCGGCTGGTCCGTACCGCTGTGCACCAGGGTCCACGTGCCGTCGACGGCACCCGCGACGAGAGCCCGCGGACGCCAGGTGATCCGGTAGCGCCAGCCGCCGGCGAGGGTGTCCTCCTGCTGCTGGCGCCGCCACCGGTCCAGGTCCGGCAGCAGTTCCCGCAGCGGACGGTCCGCGTCGAGGCCGAGCCGGCCGGCGAGCGCGTCGCCGTCGCCGGACGCCACGGCCCGCCAGAACGCCGAGTCGACGTCGTCGTGCGCGACGGCGGGGGTGCGGGTCGCCGCCGCGTCGAGCGTCGGCCAGAACCGCTGGTGGGCGAACGCGTACGTGGGCAGGTCCACCGGGGCGGCGGCGCCGGGCAGCAGTGCCGGGAAGCGTACGGGCACGCCGTGGCAGTGCAGCCGGGCCACCGCGCCGAGCAGGGTGGCCACCTCGTCCTGGCCGGGCCGCTGCACGCCGGTCACGACGACCGGCGCGTCCACCGGCAGCGCGTCGGCGGTCAGGGCGGTCAGCACGGTGTCCGGCCCGATCTCCAGGAACCGGGTCACCCCGTGGGAGTGCAGGTGGGTGACGGTGTCGGCGAAGCGGACCGCCTCGCGGACGTGGCGGACCCAGTAGTCGGGTGTGCAGAGCTGCTCGGGGTCGACGACCGTGCCGGTCAGGTTCGACACCAGCGGCAGCGTCGGCGGGGCGTACGACAGGGTCGCCGCGACGGCCGCGAACTCGGCGAGCATCGGCTCCATCAGCGGGCTGTGGAAGGCGTGGCTGACCCGCAGCCGCTTGGTGCGTACGCCGAGGTCGCCGAAGTGGGCGGCCAGTTCGGTCAGCACGTCCTCGGCGCCGGCGACGACGACGGCGGCCGGTCCGTTGACGGCGGCGACGGCGGGTTGTCCCGGCGTGCCGGACAGGGCCCGCAGCACGTCGACCTCGGGCGCGGCGACGGCGAGCATCCCGCCGCCGGGTGGCAGGGCCTGCATCAGGCGCCCCCGGTTGCCGACGAGCGCGCAGGCGTCGGCCAGGTCGAGCACTCCCGCGACGTGGGCCGCGCTGATCTCCCCGACGGAGTGCCCGGCCACGAAGTCGGGCCGGATCCCCCAGTGTTCGAGCAGCCGGAACAGCGCCACCTCGACGGCGAAGAGCCCGGCCTGGGTGAAGACGGTCTGGTCGAGCAGGTCGGCCTCGGCGGTGCCGGGCTCGGCGAACAGCACCGCGCGCAGCGGCCGCGGCAGGTACGCGTCCAGGTGCTGGCACGCCTCGTCGAGGGTCGCCGCGAAGACGGGGAACGTCTCCCACAGGCGTCGGCCCATCCCGGCGTGCTGCGCGCCCTGGCCGGAGAAGAGTGCCGCCAGCGCGCCGCCGGGCTCGGCGGCGCCCCGGGTGAGCCCGGGGTGGTCCTGCCCGGCGGCCAGGGCCCGCAGGCCGGCGAGGGCGGCGTCGGCGTCGGCGGCGAGCAGCACCGCGCGGTGCCGCAGCGGGGACCGTCCGGTGGCCAGTGCCCGGGCCGCGTCGGCCGCGGGCGTTCCGCTGCCCGGCAGCCAGTCGGCCAGCCGGGCCGCCTGCGCCCGCAGGCTGTCGGCGGTGTCTGCCGACACGACCCACGGCAGCAGCGGCGTCCCGTCGGCGGCGCCGAGCGTGCCGCGGCTGGAGCTGGTCGTGGGCGCGTCGGCGCCGGCCGGACGGGGGGCGGCGGTGTCGGCCGGGGGCGTGGCGGGCGCCTGTTCGAGGATGACGTGCACGTTGGTGCCGCTGACCCCGAACGACGACACGCCGGCGCGGCGCGGACGGTCCACGTCCGGCCACGGCTGCGCCTCGGTCAGCAGCGCGACGGCACCGGACGACCAGTCCACGTGCGGCGACGGCTCGTCCACGTGCAGGGTGGGGGGCAGCAGGTCGTGCTGGAGGGCCAGCACCATCTTGATCACGCCGGAGACGCCGGCGGCGGCCTGGGTGTGGCCGATGTTCGACTTCACGGAGCCGAGCCAGAGCGGCCGGTCGGCGGGGCGCTGCCGCCCGTACGTGGCCAGCAGGGCCTGCGCCTCGATCGGGTCGCCGAGCCGGGTGCCGGTGCCGTGCCCGTCGACGGCGTCCACGTCGGCGGCGCTCAGCCGCGCGTTGGCCAGCGCCTGGTTGATCACCCGCTCCTGCGCGGGGCCGTTGGGGGCGGTCAGGCCGTTGCTGGCGCCGTCCTGGTTCATCGCCGAGCCGCGCACGACGGCCAGGATCCGCCGGCCGTCGCGCTGGGCGTCGGAGAGCCGCTGCAACATCACCAAGCCGACGCCCTCGCCCCAGCCGGTGCCGTCGGCGGCCCCGGCGAACGACTTGCACCGGCCGTCGAGGGCGAGCCCCCGTTGCCGGGCGAACTCCAGGAACGGGCCGGGGGTGGCCATCACCGTCACGCCGCCGGCAACCGCGATGTCACACTCGCCCTGCCGCAGGGACTGGCAGGCCAGGTGCAGCGCGACCAGCGACGACGAGCAGGCGGTGTCGACGCTGACGGCGGGGCCCTGCAACCCGAAGTGGTACGCCAGCCGACCGCTGATGACGGCGGCGACGTTGCCGGTGGCCTGGTAGCCCTCGGTCTCGACCTGGGCGGCCATCAGCAGCGTCGCGTAGTCCTGGCCGTTGGTGCCGACGAAGACACCGGTGTTGGTCTCCCGCATGTCGGCGGGCGCGGTGCCGGCCCGCTCGAACAGCTCCCAGGCGCTCTCCAGCAGCACCCGTTGCTGCGGGTCCATCACCATCGCCTCACGCGGGGAGATGCCGAACAGGGCGGCGTCGAAGCCGGCGGCGTCGGTGAGGAAGCCGCCCTCGCGCACGTACGAGGTGCCGGGCCGGTCGGGATCGGGGTCGTAGATGGCTGCCAGGTCCCAGCCCCGGTCGGTCGGGAACTCCGCTATGCCGTCGCGTCCCTCGGCGACGAGTCGCCACAGGTCCTCGGGGCCGGCGACGCCGCCGGGGTAGCGGCAGCTCATCGAGACAATGGCGATCGGCTCGTCCAGCGCGGTGGCGGCCCGCACGGGCTCGGCCGCCGGGGTGTCGTCGCCCGCGAGCCTGCCCGCCAGGTGCTCGGCGAGGGCGTCGGGCGTCGGGCGGTCGAACACCAGGGTCGCCGGCAGGTTCAGCCCCACCGCCTCGGCGAGGCGGTTGCGCATCTCGACGGCGCTGAGCGAGTCGAAGCCGATCTCCCGGAACGACCGGTCCGCCGCCAGCGCCTGCGGCGAGGACAGGCGCAGCACCGCCGCCGCGTGGACGCGTACGAGGTCGAGCAGGACCCGGCGGCGTTCCGGTGCGGCGAGGCCGGCCAGCCGGCCGCGGAGCGGGGACGCCGCGTCGGGCGTGCCGCCGTCGCGCTGCCCGGCCGCGAGCAGCCGGGCCACCTCGGGGATGTCGGCGATCAGCGGCCGGGGGCGGGCCAGCGTGTAGGTCTGCAGGAACCGGTCCCAGGCGATGTCCGCCACGGTGAGCGTGGTGTCGCCGTGGTCGAGCGCCTCGGCCAGGACGGAGACCGCGAGGTCGGGGCGCATGGCCCGGACGCCCGAGCGGAACATCTGGTCGGCGGCGCCCTCGGCGTCGACCATGCCGCCGCCGTCCCAGGTACCCCAGGCGACGGCGGTGGCGGCCCGTCCGCGCCGTCGCCGGTCCTCGGCGAACGCGTCGAGGAAGGCGTTGGCGGCGGCGTAGCCGCCCTGGTGCCCGCCGCCCCAGACGCCCGCGCCGGAGGAGAAGAGCACGAACGCCGACAGTTCGTCGCCGCACGCCTCGTCGAGGTTGACCGCGCCGGCCACCTTGGCCCGCAGGGCGTCGGCGAGGTCGGCGAGGTCGGTGGCCGCGACGGGCGCGGCGTGGGCGACGCCGGCGGTGTGGAACACGGCCCCGATGTGGGTGCCCTGCCCGGCGAGCCGCTCGACGAGGGCCCGTACGGCGGCCGCGTCGGCGACGTCGCAGGCGGCCACGGTGACTGTGGCGCCGGCGGCGCGCAGTTCGTCGGCCAGCTCGTCGGCGCCGGGCGTGGCGGGGCCCTGGCGGCCGGTCAGCACCAGCTCACCCACGCCCTCGCGGGCCAGCCAGCGCGCCACCTGGGCCCCGATGGACCCGAGGCCGCCGGTGACCAGGACGGCGCCGCTGGCGGGACGCCAGTCCTGCGTCGCGGTGCGCTCGGCGCGGGCGCGGACCAGTCGCCGGGCGAACACCCCGGAGGGGCGCAGCGCCAGCTGGTCCTCCGCGTCGACGCCTGCCAGCACCGCCACGAGCCGGGCCCGGTCCCGGGGGTCCAGCTCGGCGGGCAGGTCCAGCAGTCCGCCCCAGCGGTCCGGGTGCTCCAGGGCGACCACCCGGCCGAGCCCCCAGAGCATCGCCTGGCGGGGGCGGTCGAGCTGGTCGGCGCGGCCGGTCGAGACTGCGCCGGCGGTGGCGCACCACAGCGGGGCGGTGATGCCGGTGTCGCCGAGGGCCTGGACCAGGGCGTACGTGGCGGCGAGACCCGCCGGGACGACGGGGTGGGCCGGATGCGGCGAGTCGTCCAGGCCGAGCAGGGAGAGCACCCCGGCGACGGGCCCGCCGGTACGCGCCAGCCGCTCGGCCAGCACCGGCCGGCCCGTCTCCGGCACGTCGATCCGGACGACCTCGGCCCCGCCCTCGCCCAGCGTCCGGGCGACGCCGTCGACCAGGGGGTGCTCGGCTTCGGCGGCCGGCACGACCAGCAGCCACGCGCCGGCGAGGGTGGCCTCCGGCGCGACGGCCAGCGGCTTCCAGGTCACCCGGTGGCGCCACGAGTCCACGGTGGACTCGTCGCGGCGGCGCCGGCGCCAGGAGGAGAGCAGCGGCAGCGCGGGGTCGAGGGAGCTGACCGTGGCCTCGTCGATGCGCATGGCGGCGGCCAGCGCAGACGCGTCGGCGCGTTCCACGGCCTCCCAGAAGTGCCGGTCCGCCTCGTCGGTGCCGGCGGGGGCGGGGGCGGTCGCCGCCGTCGGCTGCGGCCAGTAGCGCTGGCGCTGGAAGGCGTACGTGGGCAGCGGGGGCGGCGGGCCGGTGGGGACGCCCAGGATCGCCGTCCAGTCGACGGGCGCGCCGTGCACGTGCAGCCCGGCGAGGACCGTCAGCATGCGCTGCCAGCCGCCGGCCACGGTGTCGTCGGCGGCCACCACGACGGCGTCGTCGGCCCGCGCGCTCTCGCGGATGCCGGCGGCGAGCACGGTCGCCGGGGCCGCCTCGAGGAGGACCCGGTGGCCCTGGTCGAGCAGGGCGCGTACGGCCGGTCCGGCGTCGGCGTCGGTGGTCAGGTCCCGGTACCACCGGGCGGCGTCGAGGCCGTCGGTGTCGACCGGGCCGCCGGTCGTCGCCGAGTACAGCGGCACGTCGGCCGCCCGGAGGGTGATTCCGGCCAGCGCGTCCGGGCCGTCCTCCGCCGGGCTGGCGAGGGCGATCGTCCTCGCCGCGTCCTCCAGCGACAGCGCGCCGGCCACGCAGGCGGCCGCGAGCGCGCCGTGAGCGTGCCCGAGCACGGCGGCGGGTCGTACGCCGAGGGAGCGCCACCAGCGTCCCAGCGAGACGGCCACGGCCCACCGCACGGCGGGCGCCACCCCGGGGTCGGCCGGGGTGGGAGCGCCGTCCGCGCCGCGCAGCACGGCGGCGAGCGACCAGTCCACGTGGGGGGCGAGGGCCGCCTCGCAGGCGGCGATCGCGGTGGCGAACTCCGGTGCCCGGTCCAGCAGCTCGACGGTCGCGGCGGGCCACGGGTCGCCGTGGCCGGGGAAGACGAGGACCGGGTCGGCGGCGCGCGCCGCGACGCCGGTGACGGCGGCGGTGGCATCGCCGAGGTGGAACGACTCCAGGGCCCGCGTCAGGTCGACGGTGTCGCGGCCGAGGACGACGGCGCGGTGGTCGAACGTGGCCCGGGTGGTGACCAGGGCGTGCGCGACGTCGGCCGGCGCCAGCTCCGGGTGTGCCGCGAGGTGCGCCTTCAGCCGGGCCGCCTGGTCGCGCAGCGCCGGGGCGTCCACGGCGGAGAGCACGAGGGGTACGACGTCGGCGCGCGGCCGGTCGGTGGGCCGCGCGCCGACCGTCTCGGCGGGCGGCTGCTCGATGATCACGTGCGCGTTCGTGCCGGAGATCCCGAACGACGACACCCCCGCCCGACGCGGCCGGTCCACGGCCGGCCAGGGGGTGGGCTCGGTGGCGAGTGCGACCGCCCCGGCGGTCCAGTCGACGTGCGGGGAGGGCTCGTCCACGTGCAGGGTCGGCGGGACGAGGCCGTGCCGCATCGCCATGACCATCTTGATCACACCGGCCACACCGGCGGCGGCCTGCGTGTGCCCGATGTTCGACTTCACCGACCCCAACAGCAGCGGCCGGTCGACGGGACGCTCCTGCCCGTACGTGGCCAGCAGAGCCTGCGCCTCGATCGGATCACCCAGCGTCGTGCCGGTGCCGTGCGCCTCGACGGCGTCCACGTCGGCCGGGGTCAGGCGGGCGTTCGCGAGAGCTTGGTGGATCACCCGCTGCTGCGACGGACCGTTCGGCGCCGTCAACCCGTTCGACGCACCGTCCTGGTTGACGGCCGTGCCGCGCAGGACGGCGTGGATGCGCCGGCCTTCGCGCTGGGCGTCGGCGAGGCGCTGCACGAGGAGTACGCCGACGCCCTCGGACCAGCCGGTCCCGTCGGCAGACGCGGCGAACGACCTGCACCGGCCGTCCTGCGACAGACCACGCTGCCGCGAGAACTCGATGAACGTGCCCGGCGTCGCCATCACCGTCACGCCACCGGCCAGCGCCAGATCACACTCACCCGACCGCAGCGCCTGCGCGGCGAGGTGCAGCGCCACCAGCGACGACGAGCACGCGGTGTCGACAGTGACCGCCGGGCCTTCGAGGCCGAACGTGTAGGCGACCCGGCCGGACAGGACGCTGCCGGAGTTGCCGGTGCCGACGTAGCCCTCGACCTCGTCGGCAGCTCCATCAGCTGGGAGGCGTAGTCGTGGTACATGACGCCGGCGAAGACACCGGTCCGGCTGCCCCGCAGCCGCTGCGGGTCCAGCCCGGCGGACTCGAACGTCTCCCAGGACGCCTCCAGCAGCAGCCGCTGCTGGGGGTCCATGGCGAGGGCCTCGCGGGGCGAGATGCCGAAGAAGGCGGGGTCGAACGCGCCGGCGTCGTACAGGAAACCGCCGTGGCGGGTGTACGACGTGCCGGGGTGGCCGGGGTCGGGGTCGAACAGGCTCTCCAGGTCCCACCCGCGGTCGGTGGGGAACTCCCCGATCCCCTCGCCGCCGGCGGCCAGCAGCGCCCACAGCTGGTCGGGCGTCTCGACGCCGCCCGGGTAGCGGCAGGCCATGCCCACGATGGCGAGCGGCTCGTCGGCGCGGGTGGTGGTCCGCGCGCCCGGCGCGGCGGGGCGACCTGCGGCGCCGGCCAGTTCGGCGTGCACGTGGGAGGCGAGCGCCTGCGGCGTCGGGTAGTCGAATACGAGCGTCGAGGGCAGCCGCAGGCCGGTGGCCGCGTTCACGCGGTTACGCAGGTCGACGGCGGTCAGCGAGTCGAAGCCCAGCTCGCGGAACGCCCGGTCGGCGGGCACGGCTTCCGCCCCGCCGTGTCCGAGCACCTGCGCGACGAGGCCGCGTACCAGCACGTCGAGCTGGGCGCGCGCCTCGTCGGCGGTCAGGCCGCCGATGCGGGTCGCCCAGGTGGTGCCCTGTCCCGCCTGGCGGCGGGTCGTGGTCGTACCGACCAGGTTGCGGAGCATCGGCGGCACCAGGCCGGCGCCGGCCGCGGCCCGGAGGGCGGCCGGGTCGATCACGGCGGGCACCAGGGCCGGCCGGCCGGCGGTCAGGGCGGCGTCGAACAGCCGCAGCCCGGTCTCGGCGCTCATCGCGGTGATGCCGCCCCGGGTCGATCGCGCCCGGTCCGCCTCGTCGAGGGACGCGCCCATGCCGGGGGTGTCCCACATGCCCCAGGCGAGGCTGACCGCCGGCAACCCGAGCTGCCGCCGGTGGACCGCAAGCCCGTCGAGGAAGGCGTTGCCCGCCGCGTACGCCGACTGACCCGGCGAACCCAGCACACCA
>NZ_JBMVFV010000085.1:0-23535 GCF_049538395.1 Micromonospora sp. AB353
ACTCTGGGCGCTCGCCGCCACCGACGCGGTTCCCGCGCTCCGCTCACTGCGCCGTAACCCCTGACACGAACCGAATCCAACGGCATACGTCAGCCCGGTTGCCGTTTGCTACCTGGTCGCCAGTTGCAGATCGTCTCTGATGACGACCATGGCTGCCCGCATGTCGTCGCCCCTCGGACACCAGTGCGTGTGGAGATCCACGCGAGTTCACCTTCCTCGCGTGGAGGCGCGAACCGCGGTCTTTCGCCTGTGCACTCGGACGCCGGGAGTGGCTTCCGCCTGCGCTGACACCGCTGCGTCCGCCCTGGCGGGGACTCGGTGAGTTCCGGCCGCCCGCGTCCCCGCCAGCCCGCGAGCAGCTCGTCGAGGCACTGGTGCCAACCCCGCTGCCCGTCGCGGTGCCGGAGCCGGTGCCGCTGCCGGCCCTGCCCGCGACCGTCGCCCGCACTGGCTGACCGAGCAGCCGGCGGCTGCCGCCTCGGCGGCAGGGTGGTGGCGGCGGTGGCGGCGACCAGCCCCACGGTGGCCGCCACCGTCACCGCCTTGACCTTTCATGGCGCGCGCATGGTGGTCCCTCCCGTGCTGACGAGGTGGTCGATGTCGGTCATCGGGCCAGCCCGATCGTGCGGCCGCTCCAGCTCTTCGGGCTGGTGGCAGCGACGCCGCCGACCTGGGCGAACGGCAGCGCCGTGGTCGGTGCGGCCTCCCGCTGGATCAGATACGCCGTGCCGGCCTGGGCGGGGACGGCGATCGTGGCGCCGGTCTGGCCGCTCAGCACGGTGGTCCCCGATCCGGTGACGACCGACACCCGCTGGCCGGGCCACGGGTTGCGGACGGTGACGGTGCCGGTCGCGCCCGCGTCGACGGCCACCGTGACCAGGTCGCCGCCGCGAATCTGCACGTACGCCTTGCCCTTGTGCGGGATGTGGACGGTGGCGTCGACGTCCCAGCCGCTGGGCCAGCCGGGCGCGACGCGCACGGTGCCGTCGTAGCTCTGCACCACGCCTTCGCCGACGGCGGCGGCGGTGACCCCGAGCTGCTCCAGGTAGGGGGTCTCGGGCTGCTGGTTCCAACTCGCCATGCCGCTGGGGAAGACCTGGTACTTGGCGACGTTAGCGCCCAGCGCGGTGCGCATCTCGTCACCCAGGCCCAGCCGGGCGGCGTGCAGCGCGTCGTAGCTCCAGCTGCTCTCCGTGACGTAGCTGCGGTGGGCGAAGGTGCGCCTGGCCAGTTCCGACTGGTTGCCGGTGTCACCGATGAGGTTGTAGGGCCACACCGGTTCCAGGCCGAGGTTCTCCACGTTGTGCTTCGTCGCGTTGGGCTGCGCCGACAGCGCGAGCATGGTGGTGCCCGCCGCGTCCGCGGACGGGCCGAGGATCTGGGTCTGGGTGGCGTGGTCGGTCCGCGGCAGCGGACGGATCTTCGGGATCGCCGCCCGCAGTTGGGTGACCAGGTCCGCGTCGACGCCCAGGGTCTGCGCGGCGGACACCACCACGGGGAAGAGGGCCTGCATGGCGGCGACGTCGGTGATCGGGTCGTTCACCGCCCACTGGGTCTCGTGGGCGTTGGAGGTGGTGTGCAGCAGGCCGTCGGAGCCGGTCCTGGCGTGCGAGAGCAGGAACCGGGCCGCGCCACTCATCACCGGGTAGTTGGCCGACAGGAACGACCGGTCGTCGGTGGCGAGGTAGGTCTGCCAGATCCACAGACCGATCTCCGCACCTGTGGTGACGGTCTGCGAGTTGTACGAGGGGGCGATGGTCGAGTCGCACGACTCGTTGCCGGGGAACCAGGTGCCGTTGCCGTTGAACCGCATCGTCTCCGGCACGCAGAGGCCCTGCCGCCCGGGGTAGTGCGCGCTCGTCCACGCGGCGATGGCCGACACGTTGTTCCGGTACAGGTTGAAGATCGGCACGTTCTGGGCGAAGGCGCCGGCGCTCAGGTTCGCCTGCACGAACATGCGCAGGTTCCAGAACCAGTAGCCCGCCGGGTACCAGGGCTGGTGGTCCCGGCCGAAGCTGAACAGGTTGGCCACGCCGGCCTGGGTGCCCGGGATGGAGTCGCGGTTGCTCGCGGCGATGTTGTACAGGTACAGCGTCCGCATGTTCTCGACGTACTCGCCGGACCCGTCGGCCGACGTGATCTTGATTAGGCCGACCGAGCCCCAGTAGTTGTGCCACCAGGTCAGATGGGCGGCGGCCAGGTCCGTCGAGCTCCGGGTGAGGTCGCCACCGATCAGGTTGGTAGCGGTGGTGAGGGCGTTGCCGCCGGTCCAGCGGGGCGAGGCCACGATGACCCGGTACGAGCCGTCGGCCTTGGGCTGGAAGCTCACCTGGCCGGTCCGTGAGTCCGGGGTCGACGCGGTGACGTTGCGTCCGGCCGCGCTGACCGCGGCCAGCGAGCCGAAGGTCTGCCCGGAGGTGCCCCCGCCGCAGCAGTCGCTCCACGTCTCCGACAGCGCGGCTACCGATCCGGACGCCTGCGCGGTGGGGTTGCGCGGGCTCCACAACTTCACCTGCGCGCTCTGCGTGCTGTTCGGGTCCGCGCCGGTGACGTCGACGACGAGCTGGGCGGCGTCCGCGCGCACGTACGCGGTCATCGTCATGCCGCCGCCGGACGCGCGCATCGTGCCGTCGTGGAGATCCAGCGCGCCCCGGTAGTCGGCGGCGCCGGTCAGCCGGCTCAACCCGGGAATGACCACCCAGCCGGGCGACTTGCGGTCGGGCAGCGTGTCGTTGCGGTTGAGCTGGGCGGTGAACCCGTTCGCCGCCCAGGCGGCCACGCCCAGCGACCCGTTGCCGAGCGGCACGAACTCGCTGGCGTTGGTGTTGGGCCGGTTGAGTACGACGGTGGACCGGCGTACCACGTTGGGGGTGTCGACGACGAAGCGGCCGGCCTGCCACGCGGTGGTGCGGGCGGCCGGGGTGGGGTTCACGTCGCTGACGCGGACGAGTTGCCACTGCTGGTTGGTCCGGTCCCCGTCGCTGTTCTGGACCACCTTGCCGCCGTTGACGGTGGAGCTGCCCTGCACCTCGACGACCTTGCCGCTGTGCCGGTTGATCAACCGGGTCTGGCCGTCGCTGGAGTCGGCCAGCCGGAACTGCTGGTTGGCGGTGTTGCGGTCGGTCCACTGCACGATGTTCGTGCCGTCGGACGTCGACCAGCCGGCGTTGTCGAGGACCTTGCCGGAGTGGCGGTTGAGCAGCCGGTAGAAGCCGCCACCGGAGTCCAGGAACCGCCACTGCTGGTTGTTGCTGTCACCCCGGGTCCACTGCACCACTGCCGCGCCGTCGGTGGTGGCGTAGTTGTAGTCGTCCATCGCCTTGCCGCTGTTGCGGTTCACCAGCACGTACCATCCGTTCAGGTCGACGGCCGCCGCCGATGCTCCGGTCGGGCCCAGCCCCACCAGAAGCCCGGCCGCCACGAGCGTCGCGACCGCGCCGGCCAGCACGCGGCGCAGTCGATGCCGGGTCCGGCCCCGGTCGCCTCTACCCACCATGACGTTCCTCCTTGTCGAGTTCCGCGAGATCCGGCCGGCCGCGCCGGCTTCGGTGACGTCGTCGTCCGGGCACGGTGTGGCCACCCGGGGATCCGGGGCGGCCACACCGTGCCGTCAGGGCCGCTCAGGCCACGGATGGGAGCGGGATCAGGCGCCGGTCGGACGCGACGCCGGACCGGTACGTCACATCGGGTTCCAGCCGTCGCTGCCGGCCAGGTACTTCTGCGGGGTGTAGTTGGCGGCCTGCGCGTCGCTGAGCTGGGGACGGTTGCCGTTGACGGTCGCGCCGGGGCCGGTGTTCCGGTATTCGAAGAAGCGGGCGTTCTGCCAGGTGGAGTCGCCCATGTTGGTCCACGGCTGGCTGGTCTTGATGGCGTTGCTGAGGGTCGACTCGCGGTAGAGCACCTGGGCGCCCTGACGCCAGGGGCGGCCCAGGTTGGTGTTGTTGCTGCCGGAGCCGGTGATGGTGGACCGGTAGAACAGGAAGCCGTAGGTCTTGGCGCTGTCGGTGCTGGCGGCGGTCATGGTGCCGCCGGACGAGCGCTTCTCGTGGATGGTGGAGGCGTTGAAGACGATCGTGCCGCCGCCGAAGATGAAGTCGGTGGAGCCCTCGATGTACGAGTTGACCACGTAGGCGCGGGTGCGGTCGTTGACCAGGAAGGTGTCCTGGTCGCCGAGGAGCCGCACGTTGCGCAGCACCGCCCGGTCGGCGTTGAGGTGCAGCGCCACGGCCTGGTCACCGGTCTCGTAGGTGTTCTCGTCGTAGTCGTTGGAGATGGTCAGGTTCTCCGCGACGAAGTTCGCCCCGTCGACGAACATGCTGGCGCTGCCCGAGGTGCCGCTGGTGTGGGCGGAGTTGTTGTAGACGATCGTGGTGTTCGACGGGGACGAGCCGAGGCCCTGGAAGGTGATGTTCGGCTTGTTCGACGGCACGCGCACCACCTGCCGGTAGGTGCCGGGCTTGATGGTGATGACCCGCCGGGTGGTGTTGTTCGCGGGCACCGCGTCCACGGCCTCCTGCACGGTGCGGTAGGTGCCGCTGCCGTCCGCGGCCACCGTCGGCCTGCCGTTCGGCGGCGGGGTGGTGGTGGGCGGGTTGGTGGGGGTGCTGCCGATGGCGTTGAAGCGCCACTGCATGCGGGCGACGTCGGAGCAGGGTTCCTGGACGATGGGGTTGTTGCCGGCGGTGGAGCCGTCCTTGTTGGAGACGCAGAGGTTGTTGAAGTTGCTGCGGATGAGGAACTTGTCGGCGGCGCTGGAGGGGCTGAGGGTCCAGGTCTGGTTGGTGCTGGCGCCGCAGGTCCACTGCCAGAGTTGTTCGCCGGTGGTGCTGGAGTAGTTGGGCACGTCGACGCACTTGCCGCTGTTGACGTTGGTCAGGCCGTAGGCGCCGTTCTGCGACACCGCCCGGAACTGCTGCGCGGACGCGGCGGCGTCGCAGGCGACCTGGGCGAGCCGTACCCCGTTGTCGGTGCCGGCGCCGGTCACCACCACGCACTTGCCGCTGGAACCGTTGGCCAGGGTGTAGGTGCCGCCGCCGACCGGGGTGGCGGCGTCGGCGGGGCCGACGAGCGCCACGATGGCGACCGGGACGGCGAGTGCCGCGGCGGCGGCTGTGGACAGGACGCCGAGCCGGCGTCCCGGAAGGGATCTCTGCATGTCTCGTTCCTCGATGTCTTCGCGGTGGGGTCGAGGGGTGCGGCGTGGGGCCGGCCCGGTCGTGGACCGCTGCCCGCCCCACGCCGTCGTGCTCACTGGCCGATGGCGGCCTGGGGCCCGGCGTAGGTCCGGACGAGGTTCGGGACCTGGTCGGCGGGGTCGAGCTTGTAGCTGTAGAAGCTCGACGGGGTGAACGCGGAGCCGCCGGTCTCCCGCTGGCCGGTGCAGCTGACGCAGATGCTGCCGGTCTGGCGGATCTCGGCGGTGTCGTCGCGGTAGTACGGGTCCTTGACCTTGTCGTAGTAGGTGTTCTCGATGACCATCTTGGTCTTGCCGCGGGAGTAGTTGCCGTAGCCGCGGACGTTCTGCATGTAGTTGTTGTAGAGGTGCGCGTACTGCACGTTGTCGGTGCTGGGGTTGCGCACGTTGGTGTCGTGGATCCAGTTGTGGTGGATGGTGATGCGGGCGGTGACGTTGGGGGTCCAGCCGATGCCGAACGCCTTGTTGCCCTCGGCGATGACGTTCCAGGACACGGTGAGGTTGGTGGTGTCCTTACGGCTGTCGATCAGGCCGTCGTTCATGCGGACGATCTGGTTGTGGTCGATCCAGATGCGGTTGGCGGTGTCCATCTGGATGCCGTCGTAGTCGAAGTCCTTGTCATCCGGGTCGTCGGAGGTCATCCGGGTGTCGCGGATGGTGAGGTTGCGGATGATCACGTTGCTGGTGCCGGTGCCGAGGTAGAAGCCGCCGTTGACGATCTGGCCGCTCTTCCCGACGCCGACGATGGTCTTGTTGGACTTGACCGGGATCTCCTTGCCGTACGGGCTGACCGTGATCGCCGCACCGACGCGGATGACGTGGGGGGTGCTGGCGCTGGCGTAGCGCTCCAGGTCGGCCTGGTTGGTCACGGTGACCGTGGTGCCCCCGGCCCCACCGGTCGTGCCGGCCGCCCCGGCGAACCCGTCCGGCGTGTTCGCGTACGGCCCACCCGACGGCGGCGGGGTGGTGGTGGGCGGGTTGGTGGGGGTGCTGCCGATGGCGTTGAAGCGCCACTGCATGCGGGCGACGTCGGAGCAGGGTTCCTGGACGATGGGGTTGTTGCCGGCGGTGGAGCCGTCCTTGTTGGAGACGCAGAGGTTGTTGAAGTTGCTGCGGATGAGGAACTTGTCGGCGACGCTGGAGGGGCTGAGGGTCCAGGTCTGGTTGGTGCTGGCGCCGCAGGTCCACTGCCAGAGTTGTTCGCCGGTGGTGCTGGAGTAGTTGGGCACGTCGACGCACTTGCCGCTGTTGACGTTGGTCAGGCCGTAGGCGCCGTTCTGCGACACCGCCCGGAACTGCTGCGACGGGGTCGTGCTGCCGCACTGCACCTGGATCAGCCGGACGCCGTTGTCGGTGCCGGCGCCGGTCACGTCGACGCACTTACCGCTGGAACCGTTGGCCAGGGTGTACGTTCCGCCGTTGGTCGGCGTCACGGCCGCGCCGGCCGGGCCCACCAGGGCGACGATCGCCGCGGGTACCGCCAGCGCCGCGGCGATGGCCGACGAGGCGATGACGAGACGTCGCCCGGAGAATCTTCTTCTGGACATTCTGTTCCTCTTCAATGGACGCGAAATGAGATGACGCCGTTACCGGGCGGCAGCGGACGCCGCCCGGTAAGACCCGGTCGGGACGTCATTCCCGCGAGTGCGGGGCAATGGTGTGCGTGACGGAAGGACATTGGCTCTGAGCGATGCCATCCGCTGCCCGTGCGAATAGCGTTCAGGTTTCAGTCCTGTCCTGAGCCCTTCCTTGCGGAGGGGCGACGCTGCCGGCTCCGGCGCGTGCCTGAACAGCTAAGCACAGTTCGACAACCGGCACCATATGTCAGTTCGGTTAAGCCACGGAGTCGTGCGCGTCAACGGATAGAAGCCTGCTCCGGGGGCTTCCTGAGCTGCCCGTACGGCATCTGCCGAAAAACTTCGCAGATTCGTGTTATCTGCTTTACCCGAATGCGTCGCACGCCTTTCCGCGGCATGACGCGACTACCCGAGGTAGTCGACAATGGAACCAGACGATACGCGTACCGCTTCCGAAAGGCTTCGGGTACGCGGTCAGCCCGCCAGATCGGCGCCGACACCTTCTTCGGTGCCCAGGTACGGGGTTCGGGGAAGGGTGCCGTCGGCCGCCCGTCGCCCTTCCGCCACCGCCGGATCGACCGATCGCAAGGACGAGTCGCGCCACTCGCCGCGATCCCAGGAATTGCCGTCGGCGGAGACGTCCGGGCCGAGCACCGCCGGTCGTCCCTCATTGCCCACCGAGAGGTTGGCGCGCGCCGTGCCCCGGCCACCACTGAGGTCGAACCCGTCGCCACCGTTGTGGTAGGCGGTGTTGCCGGCCAACGACAGCTCGCCGGTGTTCCCCTCGGCACCGAACCCGTCGCCGCGGTTGCCCCAGGCGGCGTTGTTCCGTACCCGGTGCGCCGCCGACGGCGTGGTCTCGCCGCCGCCCAGGGAGAAGCCGAAGCCGTTGCTGTTCCAGCCGGTGGCGTTCCACCGGTTCTGGCCGTTGCCGTAGGACCAGTTGTCCTCGATGGTGACCGGGCTCCGGAAGGCGCCGAAGTCGAAGCCGTCGTCGGCGTTGTGGAAGGCCCGGTTGCCCCGGACCACGTTGCCGCCGCCGTCGCCGAACTTGACGCCCAGACCGATGCCGGCGCTACCACCGGCACCCGGCTCGTAGTTGCGGTAGAAGTCGCTGTCGAGCACCTGGTTGCCGGTCGTCCCCGGATCCCGCAGCGTCAGGCCCGAGCGGTAGTTGTCGTGCACGGACAACCGCCGGAACGTGGTGAACCGGCAGGAGCTGCACGTCCACGCGTGGCTGCGGGATCCGCGTACCTCCAGATCCTGGACGGTCCAGAAGGCGGTGCGCTGGGTCACCGCGTACTTGTCCGGCGCGACCCCGGCGGCGTCCAGGACGGCGCGCTCACCGCGGTAGCCGCTCAGCACGATCCGCCGCGCGCGGGTGCCGTCGGTGTCGATCTCCACCGGCCGGGTGAGCCGGTGCACGCCGCCGCGCAGGGCGATGGTCTGGCCGGGCCGGACCACCTCGACCGCCCGGTTCAGCGTCGCGAACGGCCGCTGCCGGCTGCCGTCGGCGTCGTCGTCCCCGTCCGGCGCGACGAAGATGTCCGCGACGGTCACGCCGGTCACCGACGCGGGCCGGGGTGTGGCCGAGCCGGCCGTCGGGGTCGGGGACGGGCCGCCCGGGGACCGGGACGGCGGGGCGGCGGCCGGTGGCGAGGCGACCGGAGCGGCCACGGCGGGGACCGGGCTGCGGTCGGGCGTCACGTACACCGCGTACGAGATCGCCCCCAGCGCCAGCGCCGTCGCCGCGGCCCCGGCGACGGCCAGCTTGTGCGAGGTGAGCGTGTACGCCGGTCCGTGCGCGGGCGCCGCCGGTCCGGCCTCGGCCGCGGCCCGGACCGCCGCGACCAGGGCTGCCGGCACCGGCGCCACGGCCAGGCCGTGGAGCAGCCGCTCCGGTGGGACCAGCCCGGCCCGGTGGGTGCCGCACCGGACGCAGTTCCGGACGTGCCGGCCGAACCTCTTGCGCCACACCGGCGAGCGCTCGCCGTGCCAGGTCCGCGCCAGCGCCGCCAGCTCCGGGCAGGCCGCGCCCCGGCGCAGCGCGGCCTCGATCGTCCGGCTGGTCGCCAACTGGTCGCGCATGCGTTGCAGCCGCACCGCCAGGTGCGGCTCACCGATCCCGAGCGCCTCGGCCAGATCCGCGCGGCTCAGGTCGCCGAGCGTCTCCTGCCACCAGAGCGCCAGCAGCCGCTGGTCGTCGGGCGTCAGCCAGCGGGCCGCCTCGACCAGTTCCCGGCGCTGCCCGCTGAGCGCGACCGCGACCACGGTACGGTCGGCCACGTCACCGCCGGTGTGCGGGAGCGCGTCCGGCTCGGCGAGCGGCTCGACCGGTGGCTGCCGCCGCAGGTGGTCGCTGACCTGCCGGTAGGCGATGGTGGCCAGCCAGGAGCGGAAGCGGTCGGGATCACGAAGCTCCGGCAGGCCCCGGATCATGCGGATCATGCATTCCTGCGCGACGTCGTCCACCTCGGCGTGGTCGCCCAGGGCGCCGCGGACCATGTGGTAGACCGACGGCAGCGACCTCGTCGTCAACTCGGCGAGCGCCGCCCGGTCACCGGCCTGGGCCGCTTCGACCAGCCTCTTCACGCTTCGGTAGCCCTCTCTCGTCCGCCGCCGGCAGGTGGCGTCGCGGCCGTGCCGCGACCCGGCCCGCCGAGCGTAGAGGTCACCGGGCCCGCCTGCGCCGGCACGGGGTGGGCGCCTCTCGGCACCCACCCCGCGTTCACGGCGCAGGCGTCAGCCGAACGCCCGGGACTGCCAGTCCGCGACCTCGTCCGGCGCCAGGGCCCGGGCGAAGATCGCGGCCCGGTCCACCGCCCCGGTCAGGCGCTGGCCGCCGCCCTGGTCGGCGGCGAACCGCAGCTGCCGGACCGCGCAGCCGTTGATGCCCTCCGCCGAGACCTGGGCGGTGCCGGCGACGGCGCCGTCGACGTAGACCTGCGCTACTCCCTGTCCTATCGGGATGTTGAGGAACTGCTGGTCGAACCTGCCGTGGAGGCCGATCATGTAACGCTCTACCGCTGGCTGCAGCGGCTCACTCCACTGCTGGCCGACGCCGCCAGCTTCTCCCGGCCTCGCGTTGCTGCTGCGCGAGGTCGAGCGAGCCTGACGGCGAGGCGGAGCTCACTGCGGACAGGTCCGGTGCAGAGTCGGGTACGCCAGTCGTGCAAGAGGTCGGGGCGCGAAGCGTCCGGGGCGCTGCGACGGCGGTCTGTCCGAGGATCCACGTCTGCTACTCGCGATGAGTGATCGATGGAGGCGGACTGGCGCCGGGTCGCGGCCATGAGAGCCAGCTGACCTCGTCTGGGTTGGTGTCGACCGGAGGTGTCGGATTCGGGCAGGGGTGTTCGTAGTCAGGGTGAGGGGCAGCCTGCGAGGGTGCTGTCGCGGTCACAGGCGGTGATGGGTGATGCGCCAGTGCGTCAAGGTCTGCGGCATGTGCGATCTCGTCCGCCCATTGCCGCCGTGACCTTGAGTGTCCGGGCTGTTGCGGTTGATCATCGAGAGGTAGGGGCATGGCAAAGCTGATCTATGTGAACAACGTGTCGCTTGACGGCTACATGGAGGACGAACGCGGCGCGTTCGCCTGGTTGCCGATGGACGACGAGGTATTCGTTGTCTACACCGATCTCCTGCGGTCCGTGGGCACGTTCCTCTACGGGCGGCGACTGTACGAGGCGATGGCCGTCTGGGAGACCGACGCCGCTCTGGCCGCGCAGTCCGACCTCATGGCCGACTTCGCAAGCGTCTGGCAGGCGGCGAGAAAGGTCGTGTACTCCACGACCCTCGCCGCGGTGTCGACCGCCGACACCCGACTCGAACGCCGCTTCGACCCCGCCGAAGTACGCGAACTGAAGGCCGCGGCCGACAGCGATCTCACCGTTGGAGGTGCCCACCTCGCGGCGCAGGCTCTTGAGGCCGGGCTGGTCGACGAGTGCCAGCTGTTCGTCTGGCCCGTGGCCGTCGGCGGGGGTAAGCCGGGCCTGCCGACCGGCATGCGCGTCGACCTCGAACTCCTCGATGAGCGCCGGTTCCGAAACGGCGTCGTACGCCTCCGCTACCGCCCGCTCGGGCGGTGAACGACGGCCCCGTCCGATCGCCAGCGCTTGCATGACGGCGCAGGCGCTGACGGCTGATCCGACCGGAGACCTCCCAGAGAAGACCGAAGTGGTCAGCGTTGGTTCTCCGCGACCCGAGCCTTCGAGCGTCGATCAGGTGCCGACGCGGCGTGTCTCGTAGGCCCACATCACGATCTCGACGCGGTTGCGGGCGTTGAGCTTGCGCATCAGGGCGGCGATGTGGGTCTTGACGGTGCTGAGGCTGATGGACAGCTCCTCGCCGATCTCGCTGTTGGTCCGCCCGCGAGCGGCAGCCAGCAGGACCTGTTCCTCGCGAGCGGTCAGCGGCTCGACAGGCTCGGGTGGCACCGAGCGCGAGCGGCTGTCCACGAAGGAGGACAGGAGCCTCGCGGTGATGTTCGGTGCGATCAGGGCGTCGCCGCGGGCGGCGGCATGGACGGCCTGGGTGAGCATCTCGGCGCCGGCGTCCTTGAGGAGGAAGCCCCGGGCGCCTGCCTTGAGCGCGCCGTAGACGTACTCGTCGAGGTCGAAGGTGGTGATGACGACGACGGCCAGAGGGTCGGCGACGTCGGCCCCGGCGAGCCGACGGGTGGCTTCGATCCCGTCGACCTCGGGCATGCGGATGTCCAGCAGGCACACATCGGGACGCAGCGAACGGGCCATGGAGATCGCGCGGCGGCCGTCGGCGGCGTCGCCGACGACGGCGATGCCCGGTTGGGCGTTCAGGATCATGCAGAGCCCTGCTCTGACGATGTCCTGGTCGTCAGCGACCAGCACGCGGATGGTCATGACGTCAGCGCTGTCCGAGGCAGCGAGGCGTCGACGCTCCAGCCGCCGTCCGGGGCAGGTCCCGCCCGGAGGGTGCCGCCGAGCAGGCTCGCCCGCTCGGCCATGCCGCGCAGCCCGTAGCCGGCGTGCGGGGAGCGGGTCGTGGTCGCCTCGCCGTCATCGTGCACCCGCAGGTGCACCTGGCCGCGGGATGCGTGGACGTCGACGGTGACTCCGGTGGCGCCGCAGGCGTGGCGGGTCGCGTTGGTGACCGCCTCGGCGGCGATCAGGTAGAGGGCGGTGCCGACTGCCGGCTCAACGGCCTCGGCGTCACCGGAGACCTGCACGCGGACGCCCAGCACCTCGCCGCCGGGACGAGCGAGTCGTTCGATGTCCGCAACTCCTCGCCGAGGGGCGAGATCGGCGTCCGTACCGTCGCGCAGCACGCCCACGAGGGCTCGCATCTCCCTGAGCGTCCGGGACGCCTCTTCCTCGATGGTGACCAGGGTGGCCAGCGCGCGTTCCGGATCTGCGGCGGCCAGCGCGCGACCTGCCTGTGCCTGGACGGCGATGGCCGAGACGTGATGGCCGACCGTGTCGTGCAGCTCGCGGGCGAGTGCGTTGCGCTGGTGGAGCCGGACCTGCTCGACGTCGCGGTCGTGGCTTCTGGTGTGGTAGCGCACTGCCGCTCCGAGCGCGGCCGAGCACAGGAAGAAGCCGTAACCGGCGACCTTCTCCGCGGGTGAGGTCGGCTCCGCGACGAGGGTGACGGGTAGCCAGATGAGGATGATGCCGAGACCGACGGCAGCCTCGCGACCCGCTCCCCAGCGCAGCAGGGCGTAGGGCAGCACGAGCAGCCCTGCGATGCCCAGCAGGCCGGTGACGTCGACGACCGCGATCCTCGCGATGTCGAAGACGAGAACGGCTCCGAAGGCGACGGCTACCGCGGCCAGTGGTCGCGTGCGTCGATACAGCAGGCACGCCGCGACCACGACGCTGACACCGACCAGCAGCGGCGCCCATGCCCTGTCGTCGCGCAGCAGCATCTCGACGACCGAGATCACGACAAGAGCCGAGGACAGCGCCCAGTCCCGCCACACCCGCACCGGTGGACGTGTGGGGCGAGGCTCAGCCCAGATCCCAGCAAGCATGCTTCCCCCCTTTCCGGAGAACGTAAGGGGGCCGCCCTCCGTGCGGATCAGCCGAAAGTACGGCGGGTGTCCCGCGCCTGGGGCCAGGACAGCCCGAGCCCGCAAGCGGATGTGGCGCCCGCCGACGCTGGTCATGGTGGAGACATCGAGTGAGCCGACCCGGCTGACGCCAGCGAACAGGAGACGTGATGACCAGAACCGACAGACCAGGCGGTGGGCTCCGGGAAGCGCACATCCCGGTCCAGGCGAAGCTCGCCGCGGCCTGGGCCAGCTTCATGTTCCTCTACATCTACGTCGACTACCTCGCCCTGTACAAGCCCGGCTTCATCGACGACATCCTGGCCGGCGCCGTGCACGAGTTCGACACCGGCCCAACCTTCGTGGCCCTCGCGCTCACGCTCATGGCCATCCCGATCCTCATGATCCTGCTCTCCACGACACTTCCGGCCCGCGCCAACCGCACCGCCAACCTCGTCGTGGCAACGCTCTACCTCCCCGTCACGGTGTACAACGCGGACGGCGAGCCCTGGAGCTACCTCTACTTCTACGGCTTCTCCATCGCGCTCGAACTGCTGCTCCTGGCCTTCATCCTGCGCGCCGCATGGACCTGGCCCCGGGCCGTTCGAGCCACCGCCAGCCGCGACCTCACCCAGGCCCAGGTGTGACGCTCGAGGCAGTCCCCGTCTGCGGAGCCGGTTACGGCGGGTCCGGCAGCAGCGACCGCGAGCGGCGGCACGATCCAGAGCGGGACGGTACCGACGTCGCTCAGTACCACGGAGTCGCCCACCCGTCGATAAGCAGCGGCGTGAGCACGCACAGCACGGCGGCAACCAGCGGTGCCAGCCTGAGCAGCCGCAGACCCGTAGCCACGCAGGTGGGTCCGGGCACTCCGGCATCCGCGAGCCAGTCTCCTCGCCGACGATCTCGAATCGGTTCGTCCCGTGGGCAGCCGGCCGACTGAAGGGCGTTGAGAACCTCGATGACCGGGGGCGAGGCCGGTGCCCCTGGCACCCCGGTTCGGAGTGCCTCCACGCCGCAGCTTCCCATTCGGGGCCCGCTGGCCGAAGGCCAGGCGACACCGGGATACCCCAGGGGTGGGGAGGGCCACACAGCGAGGGAGTGCCAGTGCTGGCCCGAAGTGTCGTCCGGCGGCGTAGGCGATTTCTCCCCGGAAACCGCGGCGCCAATACCCTGGCCAGTTCGAATCGACAATATCGAGAAAGGCTGGCGGCGTTGACACGGCGGCCGCCAGCAACGATCCTTTGGAAGCGCTCCCAATGGCGAGCTTCGATTCCATAAGGAAGGGAAAGCTCGTGCGTCCCACCACCGCACTGCTCCCGGTCGTACTGGCCGCCACCCTCGGCGGCCTGGCGTTACCACAGCCCGCCCACGCCGCGGCCGGGCCGGTCCTGACGGTCGACGTGACCGCCGGCCGGCACGCGATCAGCCCGTACGTGTACGGCATGAACTTCGCCGACGAGGCCCTGGCCCGTGATCTGCGGCTGCCGGTTCACCGGTACGGCGGCAACCACACCACCCGCTACAACTTCCGCAACGACACCACCAACCGCACCTCGGACTGGTATTTCGAGAACATCCCGAACGACAACCCGAACCCGGCCGATCTGCCCAAGGGCTCGGAGACCGACCGGTTCGTGCAGCAGAACAAGGCCACCGGCGCCGCGACGGTCATGACCGTGCCGATGCTCGGGTGGATCGCCAAGGACCGGTCCCGAGCGTGCGGCTTCAGCGTGGCCAAGTACGGTCCGCAGCAGTCCACCGACCAGTGGGCGCCGGACTGCGGTAACGGCAGGAAGCCCGACGGCAGCCTGATTACCGGCAACGACCCGAAGGACACCAGCGTCGCCGTCGGCCCGGAGTACGCCACCGACTTCGTCGACCATCTCAAGGGACAGTTCGGCGCCGCCGCCGACGGTGGGGTCCAGTTCTACAACCTGGACAACGAGCCGGACCTGTGGCACTCCACCCACCGCGACGTCCGCCCGACGGGCCTGGGCTACGACGAACTACGCGACCGCACCTACGCGTACGCGGCGGCGATCAAGAAGGCCGACCCGGGGGCGAAGACGCTCGGCCCGGTCGGCTGGGGCCTGAACTCGATCTTCTACTCGGGTCTGGACCAGGACACCTGCTCGCGCACCGGATGCTGGTCGAACCCGCCGGACAAGGCCGCGCACGGAGGCCAGGACCTCGGCCCGTGGTACCTGGACCGGATGCGGGAGTACGAGCAGCAGCACGGCACCCGGATCCTCGACTACTTCGACATCCACCTCTACCCGCAGCAGTCCGGCGTGTTCGGTGACGCCGCCGGCGACGCCACCACCCAGGCGCTGCGGCTGCGCTCGACCCGCCAGCTCTGGGACCCGACGTACGTCGACGAGAGCTGGATCAACCAGCCGGTCCGGTTCATCCCCCGGATGCGCGAGCTGGTCGACCAGCACTACCCGGGCACGAAGATCGCGATGACCGAGTACAACTGGGGCGGCCACGGCTCACTGAACGGCGCGCTCGCCCAGGCCGACGTGCTGGGCATCTTCGGCCGTGAGGGCCTCGACCTGGCCACCCTTTGGACCGCGCCCAAGGCCGACCAGCCGGTCGCGAACGCGTTCCGCATCTTCCGCAACTACGACGGCTCCGGCGGCGCGTTCGGCGAGACCTCCGTCAAGGCCACCAGCGCCGACCAGGGCAAACTGGCCGTGTACGCGGCCGAGCGCGCCGCCGACAAGGCGCTCACCCTGGTCGTGGTGAACAAGACCGGTGACGACCTGACCAGCCCGGTCACCCTCACCGGCGCCTCCGCCGGTACCGCCCAGGTCTACCGCTACAGCGCGGCGGACCTGACCGGCGTGGTCCGGGAGGCCGACCAGCCGGTGACCGCCGACGGCTTCACCGCCACCTTCCCGGCCGACTCGATCACCCACCTGGTGCTGCCCCGCGGCACCACACCCGGCGACACGAAGGCACCGACCGCCCCCGGCAAGCCGACCGCCGGCACGATCACCGCCGACAGCGTCGCGCTGAGCTGGGCGCCGTCCACCGACGACACCGGCGTGACCGGCTACGACGTGCACCGCGTCGACGCCACCGGCACGGTGAAGGTGGGCAGCGCCACGAGCACCGCGTACACGGTGACCGGGTTGACGCCGGACACGCCGTACACCTTCGTGGTGACCGCGCGCGACGCGGCGGGCAACGTCTCCGCGGCCTCGCCCGGGCTGGCCGTGCGGACCGCGCCGGCCGCCCCGACCGGCGGCTGCACGGTCGGGTACACGGCGAACAGCTGGCCGGGCGGCTTCACCGCCACCGTCACGATCAAGAACACCGGCGCCACCGCGATCGACGGGTGGAAACTGGCGTTCGACTTCCCGACCGCCGGCCAGAAGGTCGGTCAGGGCTGGTCGGCCACCTGGAAGCAGACCGGCACGGCGGTGACCGCGGAGAGCATGGGCTGGAACGGCGGACTCGCCCCCGGCGCGTCCACCAGCATCGGCTTCAACGGCACCTGGAGCGGCACCAACCCGGCACCGACCGCCTTCACCCTCAACGGCCAGCGGTGCGGCTGACCTGAGACGACCCTGCGCCGCCGGCCGGACCGGCGGAACAGGGCCGGACGGGTCCGGGGCGCCGCTACGCCCCGGACCCGTCCGCCCGACCGGCCCCCCCCGGGACGGCGCAGAATCGGACCCGGAACGGCGGCCGGTTGGCCGGGCACGTCCACCGACACGGCGGTGAGGTCCACCGCCCATGTCGCGATCTGGCTGGTTCGGTGGTCCGCACCCGGCCCCGGCGGTCGGTTGCACGCGTCCGCTGATCTCAAGCCTGATCTTGGTCGTGAGCGAGGCTGCCGTGCGGGAGCGATCACACCGCCGGCCCGTGCCGATGGGTCCCGCACGGGGTTCTTGTCACAGGGACGGGGGCAGATCGTCACGAAGCTGTCGTATTGGCGAAGAAGGGCTGGGGGTAGGGCGTGAGGAGCCGATCCGGTGAGGAGACGAGTCATGACCTACCCGTGGTTCTTCCCGGAGGGAATGCCGTCGCTGTTCCACGACGGCCCGGTCGCGAACGACACCCGGTTGGCCTGCCGGGTGGTCGAGCAGCTGAATCGCGACCCGCTGCTGCGCCGTCAGCGCATCTGCGTGGAGGCGCAGAACCGGGTGATCATCCTGGAGGGACGGGTCGATTCGGCCGACGTGCTGGCCCGTGCCCGCGCGCTCGCCTGGGCCGTTCCCGGGGTGCACGATGTCAACGTCAGGGTGCACGTGGTGTGACGCCGCCAGGCGAGGGCGACGGGAGAAACGGGTGGCAGTCGAACCCATCGATCGGGACCTGAAGGCGGTTCCTCGCGAGGAGGGGCAGGCGTGGGGCGCGGCGCTGCTGGTGCCCTGTCCGAGCCGGACGGCGTTCAGCCGGATGACCGTCTACCCGGAGAGCATCAGGAGGTGAGCCGGTGGCGGACCGTGGCACTGGAGCAGGCTGTGCCGCAATCCACGATGCCCTGGACCGCGGGGTGAGCCGGCCCCCGTCGCGACGGGGGAGGCGACTGGTGGCCCTGTCGGCGGCGATCCTGCTCGTCGCAGGTTGCGCAGGCGAGCCGGACCCGCAGCCGTCCCCGGAACCGGCCTCGACCGTCCGGTTGGGCACTGTCGCGAGCGCCGAGCTGGGCGCCCGTCTCACTGTGACCGCCACTGTCGACCGTGTCATCGCCGGCACCGCGTTCGTGGTACGCGACGTCGACTTCACCGACGGGAGGCTGCTGGTGCTGTCCGTCGGCAAGACCACAGCGGAACCACCGCAGCTGGTGACAGTGGTCGGCACCGTCGTCGACTTCTCGTACCGCGACCTGTCCGGCCGCTACCAGCTCGGGCCCTCGGATGCGTACCGCGACTTCGAGGGCGGTCGTGCGCTCGCCGCCGAGGACGTGACCGTGTGGAACTGACCGCTAGCTGTCGAGCCGGTCACGCAGGTCGTCGACCTGCTGCTGAAGCCGGTCCACCGCAGCCTCGTTGTTGAGGAACGTCGTGATGCCCGCGCCGAGCGCCAGTCCGAGCAGCAGGGCGATCACACTGAGCACCAGACCACCGACGGCCACCCCTCGGCCGGTCACCCCCGGTCGCGCGGCCATCTTGAGCCCCACGATGCCGAGGACGATCCCGACGACGGCGAGCACCACGCCGATCCAGGCGAGGATGGCGGTGAGCACGCTGAACAGGGCGGCCACGCCGAACACGAGCGCAAGAGCGGCGGCCGTGCTGGTCTTGGCCGCCGTACGGCGCGGGTGGACGCGCCCGCCCCTCGGGCGGGCTCGCCGGACGCGGTCATGGCACTCCCTCCGGGTGAGTACGCCGTGCGGCACGGACTCGCACCCGCCGCCTTCCCCCACACCGGCGACTCATGCCTCCCGGTTCACGGTCCTGCGGGCGATGTCGGGCAGATGTTCCGGCAATGCCACGGAACGCAGGTCGGCGAGCACGTCGTCCAGGAGGCGGGTGATCCGCGGCTGGTCGCGTCCGGCCCGCCGGACGTCGTCGACCGCGACCGCGAGGAAGCCGTCGAAGTCCTGCGCCCGCGCCCGTACGCGTGGGGTGCCGTCGGGATCGTCGACGAGCATTCGGTGACCGGGCCGTCCGGCCAGGCGGCGCAGCAGGTCGTGCATCTCCTGGACACTGCGGACCGCGGTGGTGGTGTCGTTGATCCCGGGCGACAGGGCCCGCTCGGCGATGTCGGTCAACTGCCGGAACCCGAACCCGACGTCCTGGCCCAGGGTCCGTTCGACGCCGAGGCTCACCGCGACGCACGCCCGCGCCTCCGGCACGGCCGCCGGGAAGGGACCACCGGCCAGCGGGTGGACCGCGATCAGCGGTTGCCCGGCGACCACGAAGTCGCCCGGCGCGGGCAGGACCGACAGGGCGCAGTCGTGTTCGCGGGCCAGCGCGGCGAGCCGGTCGAGGTCGACGTACTCGACCATGCCGGGCTGAACCGCTGCGATCACCTGCACCGGCGGCGGCAGCGGCGTGACGGGCCCGGCAGCCGGGCCGACCGGATACTGCTCCTCGATCACCCGGCGGCACTGTGTGCCGACCGCCGCGATGATGTGCGAGACCCGCATGACCGTGGTGACGTGGTGCAGGTAGTAGACGAACAGCCCGCTGCTGGCGAGCACGAGCGTCATCGTCACGGCGAGCGAGAGGTCCGGCAGCCGGGGGTCGGCGCCGGCCGGCAGCGCCGCCAGCACCACCATGGCGAACAGCGCGGTCGCCAGGAAGGTGCCCAGCGCGACCTGGGTGATCCGGTCCTGCAGGAAGGTCCGCAGCACCCGGGGGGAGTACTGGCTGCTGGCGAGCTGCACGGCCACCACGGTGATGGAGAAGACCAGTGCGGTGAACGAGATCATCGCGGTGATGATCGACGACAGCAGCGACCGGGCGCCGGCCACGCTGCTGGGCAGGAACCCGCCGGTCGGCAGACCCAGTCGCAGCTCGGCCACCGACAGGCCGAGGGCCAGCACCACGGCCCCGGCGGCGAACGCCGCCGGCAGCAGCCAGAATCCCGACCACGCCGTCGCCAGGCGGGACCGGAGGGTACGCGGAGCGCGGCTCATCCCGCCGTAGTCCCCGGTGCGTGCCTTTGCATACCTGCCGAAGGGCGCCGACGGCGTCCGGCCCGAGCCACACGGCGACCTCAGCGTCGCCGCAGGCAACGCCGACGGCCCCGGCGACCGGGGCTGCCTGCGCCCCGACGGCGTGGTCGGCGCGAAGACCCGAGCCGCGCTCGACGACGGGAAGCGCCCGGACGCCCGCAGCACCGACGGCCACCTCGCCGAGGTGGACCTGGACCGGCAACTGCTCATGATCGTCGACGACGGCGAGGTGAGCCGGATCTTCAACACCTCGACCGGCACCTTCGAGCGTTACACCCACCAGGGGGAGACCTACCTGGCGGACACCCCACGCGGCAGGTGGACCATCGACTGGCAGGTCGACGGTTGGCGCGACGGTCCGCTCGGCCGGCTGTACCGGCCGAAGTACTTCCAGGAGCAGGGGATCGCGATCCACGGATACACCGGCGTCCCGTCGTACCCGGCGTCGCACGGATGCGTGCGCGTGACGCTGCCGGCGGTGGACTGGCTGTGGACGCAGGACGTGCTGCCGAAGAAGACCGGGTCTGGGTGTACTGAGTACCGCACGCCTTCGTGGGACGGTCTCCGCCCGCCTATGCACGAAGGTCCCGGGCCGGTGACCCCCCGTCGTCCCGCCTCGAACAGCCGCCCGGCAGGTCGCCCTGCGGCTTCCGTGACCCCGGGTCTCGGTGTCGTCACCGCGGGATCGGGTAGGCGGCGGTCCGTACGGCGCGTTCGACCGGAGAGGTGATCCGATGGCATCGCGAAGCAACCCACCCATGGCACCGAGCAACGAGGCCACCGCGGAACAGCTCGACATCGCCCGGGCGGAGGGGGACGGCTATCGACGCGCGATGCGCGCGATGGCAGATGAGGACGGAGCGGTGACGGCGCGCTCGGGTGACCTCGCCATCGCGTTCGTCAACGAGGAAGCGGAGGGCATGTACGCCCTCGACGGCGACCGGCTGGTGTGGCGTGAGGCCGCTCAGGACGCCAACGTCCACCTGGAGGTGGCGGTGGCCGACGCCGGGGACGGCAGGTTCGTACCCGGACTGTCGGTGCACCTGGAACTGAACCGCGACGGCCGAACCGTGCTCGCCACCGAGCTGCCCTTCCTCTGGCACCCGTTCCTGCACCACTACGGCGCTAACGCGGCGATGCCCGACGAAGGGCCGTATCAGGTCACGGTGCGGGTGGCACCGGCCCGCTTCATGCGCCACGACCCGGTGAACGGTCGCCGGTACGCCGAGCCGGTCGAGGTGCGCTTCGACGACGTCCGCCTGGCCGCCGGCCGCAAGCCCAGCCCGGACGCGCAGCCGCGCGGGGCGGACGCGCCCACCGCCGCCGCCTCCTGACGCCGGCCAGAGGGCACGGCGACCGGCAGTCCGATCAGTACGGCGGCCGACGGCGGGCCGGTGACCGCAGCGAGCTGAACGCGGAGGGGACCCTGGGAGACAACGGGCGGCGGAGCCCGACCGAGCGGCTGGCCGAGGACGTGGCGGACGTCGCTCGCTCGCTGCCGCCGGCCACTTCGGCGCGGCCACGGTGCTGGGGTGGGCGAGGCCGGCGCGGCTCCGCGGCGCCAGGGGCCCCTCGGCGCGGCTCGCGTACGACGTGCGGGACACGGTCGCCGGGACCGCCGGACGACGCGGCCGGTAAGGCCGGCATCGGCTTGCCGGATCTCGCTCTCCGCCACCCGGGCGCTGCGCAAGGTCTCGTACCCGGCCGTGCCGCGGTCAGCAGTGGCAGCCTGGTCGACTCGAGGTCTGCTCGGGCCCGCGCCCCGTAGGCACGAACCACATAGGGTCGTCGGCATGGATCGTGATGCAGGGCTCGTTGCGGCCGTCCGCGCAGCCGATCCGGCGGCCGCGGCGAAAGCGCTTGCGGACGGCGCCGACCCGGACTCCGCCGCAAGCCGCTTCACGGTGACCGTGCTGTCCGAGGCGGCGAGTACCGGGCTGTTGGAGATCGTCCACTTGCTGGTGGACGCGGGGGCGTCGCTGCGGGCGAGGAGGCCGCAGTACGAGTCGCCGCTGCGGTCGGCGGTGAGCAATGGGCACCTCGACGTCATCCGGCTACTTGTCGATCGTGGCGCCCTCGAGGTCGAGGGCACCGAGCGTGGCAGCCTTCTCGCCACCGCGATCGCCGCCACCCGGCACCGGCCACAGGCCGGGGCGTTGGAGGTTCTGCGCTACCTGCTGGAACTCGGTGCCGACGCCGCGCCTGGCGAGGAGACCCCGATCGTCCAGGCGGTGCTGGGATCGGCCGCACCTGCCACGATCCGCATGCTGCTCAGCCGTGGCGCCGATCCGAACTCGCAGCGCTCCGACGGTACTCCCGTGCTTGTCCTCGCCGCTCGGCGTGGTGACCACGCCGCCGTTGACGTGCTGCTCACCGCAGGAGCCGATCCGGACGCGGTCGACGGGCGCGGACGTACCGCGCTGATGCACGCCATCGAACGGAACGAGCGGGCCGTGAGCACCGCGCTGCTGCTGGCCGGTGCCGCCCATGCGGGCGCGCTTGATGTGGCTCGGGGCTGGCAGCGGCAGAACGTTCAGTTCCAACTCGGCGAGATGAGCGTCGGCCTGGACGACGTACCGATCGCCCGTACGGCCGTGCGACTGCACCCCACCGGGTACGAGCTGCGCGGCGATCCGGCGGAGTTCCGCCGCTGGGGGCAGCTCGTCTCGTGCGCGGCGGAGGAGCTGGGCGATGACGAGTGGGACACGCGGACCGGCACCCCGTACGCGCTGGCCCAGACCGTCGCCCACAGGCTCGTCCACGATCCGGCCAAGTCGCCCACGGCGTCGTGGCACCGCATCGAGCTGACCAGGGCGGAGCTGGACACGGTACGGCAGGCGTTCGTGGAGCTCGCCTACGCGGTCCGTGCCGAACTGCCGGACGGCCTCGGGCGGGAGTATGTCCATGACACGCTCGACGAGCTCGATGCCCAGTTGCCCTGACGTGCGTCCGCCGACGCCGGCGACGAAGGCGATCGACCGGAAGGCCCCGCGATCGCCTCGGTGAGGTTGCCTAGCGCACTCCGGCGCGGTGGACTGCCGGTGCGCTGCTGCCGGCCGGCTTGGCCCTCCCGGCCACCGCCCGGTCGCCACCCGTCGACGCCATGCGGGCCGGGGCTGCTCTCCGGTGGTCAGCGTCAGCAACTCGCCATCGCCCGCGCGTTGATCGCCCGGCCGCGGCTGCTCATGCTCGACGAGCCGGCCGAGGGAATCCGGCCGGGCCACCTCGCACGGCGACGGGGGAGTCACGGCGGAGCGGGAGGTGCGCGCGGCCCTCGCGGTCTGACCCGATACGTCGGTATCGATTTACATTGACGGCCGTCTCTACTAGCATCGTGGCTGGGAGTCGCCAAGCGCTGCTGGGCAGCAGTGCCGTCCACCCTCGGACGGCTTGAGTCGATCGGCGTCACCTTCTCCGGGGTGGGCACCCAGCGAGGGCCACTGGGCGCCGGTGCATCCACTGGAGCATCGATGAGAATCTCACGGACAGCACGCCGTCTGGGACTGGGCGCGGTCGCAGTTCTTCTCGCCTCGTTCACGATGGTCGTCGTCAACCAGGCCGGTCCGGCCTCGGCACACGGATCGGTCACCAACCCGCCGTCCCGCAACTACGGATGCTGGGAGCGCTGGGGTTCCGACCACCTCAACCCCACTATGGCTCAGACCGACCCGATGTGCTGGCAGGCGTGGCAGGCCAACCCGAACACCATGTGGAACTGGAACGGCCTGTACCGCGAGAACGTCGGCGGCAACCACCAGGCCGCCGTGCCGGACGGGCAGTTGTGCAGCGGCGGTCGCACCCAGAACGGCCTGTACGCCTCGCTCGACGCGGTCGGCGCGTGGACCGCGAAGCCGATGCCGAACAACTTCACCCTCACGCTGACCGACGGCGCCAAGCACGGCGCCGACTACATGTTGATCTACATCACCAAACAGGGATTCGACCCGACCACCCAGCCCCTCACCTGGAACAGCCTCGAACTGGTGCTCCGCACCGGCAGCTACCCGACCACCGGGCTCTACGAGGCGCAGGTGAACGCGGGCAACCGCACCGGGCGGCACGTCGTCTACACCATCTGGCAGGCGTCCCACCTCGACCAGCC
>NZ_JBMVFV010000086.1:0-22408 GCF_049538395.1 Micromonospora sp. AB353
GGACACCGAATGCCGTCAACTTCATGATCAACCAGGTTGGGGCGGGTCGACGGGGCCGGCTGGGCTATGTCGCCCAGGGGTGGGGGTGAACTCGTCGACCTTGGAGTTGTGGCACCTCGCGAACTGCGCTAACCGGGCATCCGAGGCGCCATAAGTCCAAGATCGACGGTGACCGGACGGCGCGGGACAGGTTGGGGCGGGGTGTTGCTCAGTGACGGGAGGGCTGGGTTCTGCCGTTGGCAGATCCGCTGACCGTGAAACAGGGCAGCCGTACCCGACGCGCGGCGGCACGCTGGGACGCATGCGACTCCTCATGCTTGGCGGTACGGGCTTTGTCGGTGGTGCGGTCGTGGCCGAGGCGGTACGCCGCGACTGGCAGGTGACAGTGTTCAACCGGGGTGTGCACGGGCGGGTGCCGGACGGCGTACACCGGTTGCGGGGTGACCGGACCGCGCCGGACGGGCTGGCCGCGCTCACCGGCGGCGAGTGGGACCTAGTGGTGGACACGTGGGACGGCGCGCCCCGGGCGGTACGGGACGCGGCGTCGGCGCTCGTCGACGCGGTGCCGCACTACGTCTACGTGTCCAGCGGATCGGTGTACGCGCCACCCGTCGCGCCGGGCAGCGGCGAGGAGGCGCCCACAGTGGCGGCCGACGTGGACGCCGACGACGGTGACTACCCGGCGAACAAGGCAGGCGGGGAACTCGCCGCGACGCGGGTGTTCGGTGACCGGGCGCTGCTGGCACGCGCCGGGCTGATCCTCGGGCCGGGGGAGGACATCGGGCGGCTGCCGTGGTGGCTGAACCGGGTCGCCCGGGGCGGGGACGTGCTGGCGCCGGGGCCGCGTGACCTGCCGATCCAGTACGTGGACGTCCGGGATCTGGCGACCTGGCTGCTGGACCGGGGCGCCGAGGGCGTCGGCGGGGCGTACAACGTGGTGGGTCGCACCGGGCACGCGACGATGGGTGACCTGCTCGACGCGGCGGTGGCGGTGACCGGGTCGGACGCGACGCTGCGGTGGACCGCGCCGGAGCCGATCCTGGCCGCGGGGGTGGAGCCGTGGAACGACCTGCCGGTGTGGATCCCGCGCGGGCACGAGTACCGGTGGTTGCAGGAGCGGGACGTGGAACGGGCGTACGCGGCGGGGCTGGTCTGCCGGCCGGTGACCGAGACGGTCGCCGACACCTGGCGGTGGCTGCGCGAGGTGGGGCGCGTGCCGGACCGGGCGGGGCGGCCGGCGCGCGCACCGGTCGGGCTGGCGCCGGAGCGGGAAGCCGCCCTGCTGGCCGCGCTCCCGGCCTGACCCGGAGCAGGCCCGCACTGCCCCAGCCGGGCCCGAACAGCCGGGCCTCGGCCCGCACGACCGGAACGGGCAGGGCCGCGCGGCCGGCGTGGCCCTGCGGAGGGTACGGGTCAGGCCGGCACGACCGGCAGGTCGAGCACCTCCTCGACCGAGCGGCGCGGGGTGGCGCGACCCGGCTGGCCGTACCCGATCCGCATCACCATCTGCGGGGTGCCGAACCGGCCCAGCGACATCCGCAGCGCCTCCCGTGCGGCGGGCACCTCGATCGGCTGGGACAGCATCGACACGCTCAGCCCGGCGTCCGTGGCGGTGAGCAGCACCCGCTGCAACGCCTGCCCGGCCAGGATCTGATCCGCCGAGGTGTTGCCGGCCGAGCCGAGCACCGCGACCAGCGGCTCCGGCTCGAAGTCGCGGCCGGGGGCGCGGTTGCGTCCGCCGAAGCCGCGCTGCGGCAGCAGGTCCTGCGGTTCGCTCTGCGGCCCGCCGGCGCCGGTCGGCACGCCGTCCGGGGCCGGCTCGGAGCGGATCCACTCGGCCCGCTCGGCCACGTACGCGGGGTCGCGTTCCAGCACGCGGTGGGCGCTGCGGGCGACCTCGGCGACGGCGTTGACGGCGCTGGTGCCGATCACCAGTTCCAGCCAGCACTGCTCGGCGCGGGCCGCCTCGCCGAGCCGCCAGCGGGCCTCGGCGGGCACCGGGTCGGGCCAGAACGGCGCGCGGTTGCTGAACCGGTGGCCGATCGCCCCGTACAGGCTCTGCTCGACCGGGGTGGGACGGCGCGGCACGTCCGGCACCAGCCGGGCCACGACGTCCGGGTCGGCGGGGTACGGGCGCAGCCGGACCGTGGCCGGGGTGCCCGCCACGGCGAGCGCCAGCCGCAGGTTGAACAGGGCCGCTCCGGCGGCGATCCGTGCGCCCCAGCCGGTCGGGTCGGTGGCGGGCAGGCCGCGCAGCGGGTCGACGGACACCTCGATGCCGCCGTCGACGAGCCGGAACCGCCACGGCTGGGTGTTGTGCAGTGACGGGGCCCGGACCGCGTCGGCGACCGCGGCCCGCAGTTGCTCGGCGGTGTATTCGGTCGTCATGGTGCTGCTCCCTCTCGTGCGGCGCCGGCTCCCCCGGCCGGGTACACCACTACGGTGCGTCAGCGGGCGTCGCGGTGAGCAGGGCCGGAGGTCCCCACCTGGGCCCGGCCGTCGGTCCCGGCCGGCGCGCGCAGGACGGGACTTTCGACCCGTGCTACGGGGGCGGGAAAGCCTGTAGAAAGGACTGATGATCCGGGTGTTCCTGCTCGACGACCACGAGGTCGTCCGTCGTGGCCTTGCCGACCTGCTGCAGAGCAGCGGCGACATCGAGGTGGTCGGCGAGTCCGGCCTGGCCCAGGAGGCGGCGCGCCGCATTCCGGCGCTGCGCCCCGACGTGGCGATCCTCGACGCCCGGCTGCCCGACGGCAACGGCATCGACGTGTGCCGGGACGTCCGCGCCGTGGACTCCTCGATCAAGGGGCTGATCCTCACCTCGTACGAGGACGACGAGGCGCTCTTCGCGGCGATCATGGCCGGCGCCGCCGGGTACGTGCTCAAGCAGATCCGCGGCACCGACCTGGTGGACGCGGTCCGCCGGGTGGCGGCCGGGCAGTCGCTGCTCGACCCGGCGATCACCACCCGTGTGCTGGAGCGCATCCGCAGCGGTGTGGAGCAGCCCCGGGAGCTGAAGTCGCTGACCGAGCAGGAGCGGCGGATCCTGGAGTACGTGGCGGAGGGGCTCACCAACCGGGAGATCGCCGGGAAGATGTTCCTGGCCGAGAAGACGGTGAAGAACTACGTCTCCAGCGTGCTGGCGAAGCTCGGCCTGGAGCGGCGTACCCAGGCGGCGGTGCTGGCCACCCGGCTGCTCGGCAAGAACACCTGACGCCGGTCAGTCGAGCGGGACGCTCCAGCGCACCTCGGTGCCGCGCGGCTCGGCCCGGCGCAGCGCGAACTCGCCGCCCAGCCGCTCGGCCCGTTCCCGCAGGTTGACCAGGCCGCTGCGGGCCGCCTCCGGGTCGCAGCCGATCCCGTCGTCGGTGACGGTGATCTCGACGCGGCCGGAGTCGACGCGGACGCGCACCGACACCCGGCCGGCCTGCGCGTGGCGTACCGCGTTGGAGAGCGCCTCGCGCAGCACGGCGGTGAGTTCGGGGCGCAGGTCGTCCGGGACGGCGCTGTCGATCGGGCCGATCAGTTCCAGCTCGGGCCGGTAGCCGAGCGACTCGGCGGCCACCTCGATCGCCTCACGGATCTCGGTGCGCAGCGCCGCGCTCATCGGGGTGCGCAGCTCGAAGATGGTGCGACGGATGTCGCGGATGGTGGCGTCCAGATCGTCGACGGCCTGGTTGATCCGCTTGGCGGCCTCGGGACGCGCGTTCATCGCGCCGCTCTGCAGTTGCAGGCCGGTGGCGAACAACCGCTGGATCACCACGTCGTGCAGGTCGCGGGCGATGCGTTCGCGGTCCTCCAGGACCACCAGCAGTTCCCGCTCCTCCTGCCCGCGGGCGCGTTCCATCGCCAACGCGGCCTGCCCGGCGAAGCTGGCGAGCAGCGCCAGGTCGTCGTCGGCGGCGGGCCCGTGGTCGGGCCGGTAGCCGATCACCAGGACACCGTGCAGCGTGTCCGCGGCGGCGAGCGGGGACACCACTGCGGGCCCGGCGACCACCGGCCGGGGCCAGGGCGCGGCGGCGGCGAGATCCTCGACCTGGTCGTGACGGCCCTGCGTGACGGATGCGGCGAAGCTGGTCTCGGCGGCCGGCAGCACCGCGCCGACCAGTTCCCGGGCGACCGGGTCGGCACCGTCGACGACCTCGACCGTGAACTGCGCCTCGTCCTCGTCGTAGAGCAGCACCAGCGCCAGTTCGGCCTCGGCGACCTCGCGGGCACGGCGGGCCACGAGCGTCAGCGCGTCGGTACGGCGTACCTCACCGAGCAGCACCGCGGTGATCTCCGCGGCGGCGGCGAGCCAGCGTTCCCGCCGGTGCGCCAGCGCGTAGAGACGGGCGTTCTCGATCGCCACACCGGCCGCGGCGGCCAGCGCCACCACGATCTCCTCGTCGTCCTCGGTGAACTCGGCCGCGCCCTGCTTCTCGGCCAGGTAGAGGTTGCCCCAGACGTGGTCGCGGATGCGTACCGGCACGCCGAGGAAGCTGTGCATCGGCGGGTGGTGGGGCGGGAAGCCGTACGAGTTGGGGTGCTTGGTGATGTCCGGCATGCGGACCGGCTTCGGGTCGTCGATGAGCAGGCCGAGTACACCCCGCCCGTGCGGCAGTTCGCCGATCTTCGCGTGCAGCTCGGGGCTGATGCCGTGGACGATGAAGTCGTGCAGCATGCGGTCGGGGCCGATGACGCCGAGCGCGCCGTAGCGGGCGCCGGCCAGCTCGCACGCCGACTGCACGATCCGCTGCAGCGTGCTGCGCAGATCGAGGTCGGACCCGATGCCGACGACCGCGTCCAGCAGGGCCCGTAGCCGCTCGCGGCTGGTGACCACCTCGCCGACGCGGTCGAGCATCTCCTGGAGCAGTTCGTCCAGGCGGACACGGGACAGCGGGGTCAGCCCGAGCGACGGCGTGAGGTGCTCGTGCCGGGACTGGGGTGCGGCGGCCACCCGGCGATGGTATCGCCCGGTGACCGCCGTGATCGAGACCGGTCAGGCGAGCCGGTCGCGGACCGCCGAGGTGTCGACCGTCTGCGTGACGTCCAGCCGGGGCGTGTGCGGGGGGCCGGCGTGCGTCGGGTCGGCCAGGCCGAGCCGCATGCTGATGTACGGGAACCCCAGTCCGGAGAGCATCTGCCGGAGCACCTCGCGGGTGCCCTCGACCTCCACCACACCGGACAGCGGCACCAGCGACACCCCGTGCCGGGTGGCGGTGAGCCACGCGGCGGAGAGCGCCTCACCGGCGCGCAGCCAGCTCATCGTCTCGTCGTCGGAGCCCCACAGGATCCCGTAGACGGCGGCCTTGTCGTGGCCGGGCCCGATCGGCAGCGAACCGGCGCGGCCGAAGTCGCGGGCCGGAACGGTCGTCTGCGGCGCCTGCTCGGGCAGCACCTCCGGCGGCAGCCCGGTGCCGGTGCCGGCCCGGCTGGTCCAGTACGCGAGTTCCTCGCGCAGCTCCGGGCTGTCCGCCTCGACGGCGGCGGCCTGCTGGGCGGCGCCGGCGAGCTGGATCTTCTGGGTGTCGTCGAGCAGTTGCAGGTTCACCCCCTCCAGCGTGGCGGCCCGGTCGATGTCGTTCAGCGCGGCGTTGGGGATCGGCTCGTCGCTGACCGGCCGCCGGTCGGTGTGCCGCACCTGCATGCACTGCACGACGCGCATGGCGTCGGGGTCGGCGCCGGTGTGCTTCAGGCTGGTGATCCGGGCCAACAGGTCGGGTTCCTTCGAGTCGGGCAGCCGTTCCACCACCGGGGTCCAGCCTTCGGCGGCCAGCGCCACCCGGGCGTGGTGCAGCGCGGCGCCGCAGCTCACCACCAGCAGGTGCCCTTCCGGGTCCAGGGCGCTGAGGTGCCGTTCGCGGACCACCCGCAGCTCCAGCGCGTCGGGCAGGACCGTCCAGTGCCACGGCTGCGTGTTGTGCACCGAGGGGGCGTGGCCGGCCATTCCGGCGGCCTCCGCGAGCGCGGTGGTCAACGGGCGATCGCCGGCCGGCGTCTCGTGGCTCATCGTCACGACCTTTCCTGTTTTCCCCATCGTGCCCCACGGGCGGGTGGGGACGCCGTTCCATCCCCCGGATTACCCGCATCGCCCCGCCCGTCCCACGTCCGGGCTGAGACGATCCACACGTGGGGACCGAGCCACGCGAGTGCGTACCCGAGCAGCCGGCCCGCGCCCGGCGGTGGGCCCGGGCCGAGTGGGCGCCGCTGGTGCTGCTCACCGTGGCCGTGCTGGCCGGTGCGGCGCTGTGGTTCGCCGGCGTGCCCGACGCCGCGCGGCTGGTCTGGGCGGCGGTCACGGTGGTGGCCCTGGTGCCGGCGGCCTGGACGACGCTGCGCCAGCTGTGGCTGCGACAGTTCGGGGTGGACGTCATCGCGGTGCTGGCGCTGCTCGGCGCGCTGCTGGTGCGGGAGTTCCTGGCCGGTGCCGTGATCGCGGTGATGGTCGCGACCGGGCGGGCGCTGGAGGAGTACGCGCAGCGCCGCGCCACCCGTGACCTGCGGGCGCTGCTGGAACGCGCGCCCCGGCAGGCGCGGCGGCGCACCCCGGACGGCGGGATCGAGGTGGTGCCGCTGGACCGCGTCGAGGTGGGGGACCGCCTCGTGGTCGGGCCGGGCGACGTGGTGCCCGTGGACGGCGTGGTCGAGGAGGCGGCGACGCTCGACGAGTCGGTGGTCACCGGCGAGTCGCAGCTGGTCACCCGCGCGGCCGGGGAGCAGGTCGCCAGCGGCGTCGTCAACGCGGGCGCCGGCTTCGGGCTGCGGGCCAGCCGCAACGCGGCGGAGAGCACCTACGCGGGCATCGTCCGCCTGGCCGGCGAGGCCACCGCCCGCAAGGCCCCGATGGTACGGCTGGCCGACCGGTACGCCGCCGCGTTCGTGCCGTTCACGCTGGTGCTGGCCGGGTTGGCGTGGCTGCTGTCCGGCGAGTTCACCAGGGCGGTCGCGGTGCTCGTGGTGGCCACCCCGTGCCCGCTGCTGCTGGCGACCCCGATCGCCGTGGTGTCCGGGCTGTCCCGGGTGGCCCGGCGCGGTGTGCTGGTCCGGGACGGCGGGTCGCTGGAACAGCTCGGCCGCGCCCGTACCCTGCTGCTGGACAAGACCGGCACGCTCACCGCCGGGCGGCCCCGGGCGGCGGAGGTGGTGGTGGCGCCCGGCGGCGACCGGGACGAGGTGCTGCGGCTGGCCGCCTCGGTCGAGCAGCTCTCCCCGCACGTGCTGGCCGCCGCGCTGGTCCGGCAGGCCCGCGAGCGCGGTCTGGCGCTGGCCGAGCCGGCGCAGGTCACCGAGGAGCCGGGGCACGGGGTGAGTGGCCGCGTTGACGGGCGGATGGTGCACGTCGGGCAGCTCGCCGGGGAACTGCCCGAGTGGGCGGGCCGGCTCGGTGAACGCGCCGAACGGGCCGGGCGTTCCGCGGTGTGGGTCAGCGACGACCGGGGGCCGCTGGGCGCGATCCTGCTGGAGGATCCGGTCCGTCCGGACGCCCGCCGGACCGTGCGGCGGCTGCGTGAGGCGGGCTTGGAGCGCCTGGTCATGGTGACCGGCGACCGCCCGGGCACGGCCCGGCAGGTCGCGCAGATCGTGGGCGTGGACGACGTGATCGCGCGGTGCTCGCCGCAGGAGAAGGCCGATCGGGTACGCCAGGAGTCGGCGCACGCGGTGACCGTGATGGTCGGCGACGGCGTGAACGACGCGCCGGCGCTGGCCGAGGCGCACGTCGGGGTGGCGATGGGCGCGACCGGGGCGACCGCCTCGGCGGACGTGGCCGACGCGGTGCTCACCGTGGACCGGCTGGACCGGCTCGCCGACGCCGTCGAGATCGCCCGGTACGCCCGCCGCATCGCGGTGCAGAGCGCCACCGTCGGCATGGGACTGGCGGTGCTGGCGATGCTGGTGGCCGCGGCGGGCCGGCTGCCCCCGGTGGCCGGCGCGTTCCTCCAGGAGGGCATCGACGTCCTGGTGATCCTCAACGCGTTGCGCGCGCTCGGCGGCGGCCTGCGGCGGCGGGACCTGCCGGCGCACACCCGCGAGCTGCTCGACCGGTACGCGGGCGAGCACAGCGGCGTCCGCGACGTGCTCGCCCGGCTGCGGGACACCGCCGACATGGTGGCGACCCGCCCGGACGACCCGGCGTGCCTGCCGGCGCTGCGCGAGGTGCACCGGCGCCTGGTCGACGAGGTGCTGCCGCACGAGGCGGCCGAGGACCGGCAGCTCTACCCGGCGCTGGCCGGGCCGCTCGGCAGCGACGAGGCGACCTCCACGATGAGCCGGGCGCACGTGGAGATCGTGCGGCTGGTGGAGCGGATCGGCGGGCACCTCACGGCGCAGCCGGACGGCCGGCTGCGCCGTGACGAGGTGCCCGACCTGCTCGCCGCGCTCTACGGCCTGGACGCGGTGCTGCGCCTGCACCTCGCCCAGGAGGAGGAGGACTACTTCTCGCTCAACCCGGAGGACGGCTCGACCGCGCCCGGCCGCTGAGTCAGCGCTCGCGTACCACGGCGACCGGGCAGTGCGAGTGCTGGATGAGCTGCTGGCTGACCGAGCCGAGCAGCATGCCGCGCAGGCCGCCCCGGCCCCGGCTGCCGACCACCACGAGCTGCGCCGACCGGCTCGCCTCCACCAGCAGCGCGGACGCGCTGCCGGGTACCGCCTCGATCTCGACCGGCACGTCGGGGAAGCTCTCCCGCCACGTCGCCAGTTCCGCCTCGGCGGCGGCCCGCTCGCTCGCGGCGACCTGCTCCGGGTCGAAGTCCGGCGGCACCCACCTGTCACCAGGCGGCTCCCAGGCCCGCAGCACCCGCAGCGGCACGTCCCGCTGTGCGGCCCGCTCGACGGCGAAGCCGAGCGCCCGCAGCGCCGACTCCGAGCCGTCCGAGCCGACCACCACCGGCCCGGACGTGGCGGCCTGGCCGTCGCGGACCACCACCACCGGGCAGTGGGCGTGCGCGGTGACCGAGACCGCCGTGGAGCCGGCGAGCAGCCCGCCGAAGCCGCCGTGGCCCCGGCTGCCGAGCACCAGCATCCCGGCGTCGGCGGACCGCTCCTGGAGCACCAGCGCGGGCGGCCCGTCGAACACCTCGCCGTGCACGGTCAGGCCCGGCCGGTCGGCGGCGGCGTCCGCCGCCGCCTTGCGGACCAGTTCGTCGACCTGCTGCCGGGCGGCCTCGTCCGGCCACACCCCCGGCGCCACACCGGGGCCGATCCAGCCGGTCACCGTCAGCCACTCGAAGACGTACGCCAGGCGTACCGGCCGCCCCGACCGGCCCGCCTCGTCCAGCGCCCAGTTCAGGGCCACCGACGCGTCGGCGGACCCGTCGTAGCCGACCAGGATCTCCTCGCCGCTCATTCGCCACTCCTCACGGCCGGGTCGTTCTCGCGGATCCAGCGCCACTCGGCGACCCGGGGGTCGTCCTCGCCGTAGCGCCGGGTGTAGTCGCGGCAGGCCTGGCGGGCGTCCACCATGTCCTGGCGCAGGTGCGCGGCGCGCGACCGCAGCCCGGGCACCCGGTCGATCACGTCGATGACCAGGTGGAAGCGGTCCAGGTCGTTGAGCATCACCATGTCGAACGGCGTCGTGGTGGTGCCCTCCTCCTTGTAGCCGCGCACGTGGAGGTTCTCGTGGTTGGTCCGGCGGTAGGTGAGCCGGTGGATCAGCCACGGGTAGCCGTGGTAGGCGAAGATGACCGGCCTGTCGCGGGTGAAGATGGTGTCGAACTCGTTGTCCGGCAGGCCGTGCGGGTGCTCCGACGGCGGTTGCAGGCGCATCAGGTCGACCACGTTGACGACCCGCACCCTCAGATCCGGCAGGTGCCGGCGCAGCAGGTCGACGGCGGCGAGCGTCTCCAGCGTCGGCACGTCGCCGGCGCAGGCGAGCACCACGTCCGGCTCGGTGCCGTCGTCGCTGCTGGCCCAGTCCCAGATGCCCAGGCCCCGGCGGCAGTGCTGGATCGCCTCGTCCATGGTGAGCCAGTTCGGCGCGGGCTGCTTGCCGGCGACCACCACGTTGATGTACTGCCGGCTGCGCAGGCAGTGATCCATCGTGGACAGCAGGGTGTTGCCGTCCGGCGGCAGGTAGACCCGTACCACCTCGGCCTTCTTGTTCACCACGTGGTCGATGAAGCCCGGATCCTGGTGCGAGAAGCCGTTGTGGTCCTGGCGCCACACGTGGCTGGACAGCAGGTAGTTCAGCGACGCCACGGGCTCCCGCCACGGGATGTTCCGGGTCACCTTCAGCCACTTGGCGTGCTGGTTGACCATCGAGTCGACGATGTGGATGAACGCCTCGTAACTGGTGAAGATGCCGTGCCGGCCGGTCAGCAGGTAGCCCTCCAGCCAGCCCTGGCACAGGTGCTCGGAGAGCACCTCCATCACCCGGCCGTCGGGGGAGAGGTGGTCGTCGCCGGGCACCTCGGCGCCCACGAACGCGCGGTCGGTCACCTCGAACGCCGCGCCGAGCCGGTTCGAGGCGACCTCGTCCGGGCCGAACAGGCGGAACGTCTCCGGGTTGCGGGCGATCACGTCGCGGACCCAGGGCCCGAGCACACCCGTCGCGCCGGCCATCGGCTCACCCGGCGTCGGTACGTCGACCGCGTAGTCCCGGAAGTCCGGCAGCTCCAGGTTGCGCAGCAGCCGGCCGCCGTTGGCGACCGGGTTGGCGCTCATCCGGTGGTCACCCGTGGGCGGCAGGCCGGCCACCTCGGCGACCGGGCCGCCGGTGGCGTCGAACAGCTCCTCCGGCCGGTAGCTGCGCAGCCAGCGCTCCAGCTCGGCCAGGTGCTCCGGGTTGTCCCGGACCTCGGAGATCGGCACCTGGTGGGCACGGAACGTGCCCTCGACCTGCTTGCCGTCGACCCGGGACGGGCCGGTCCAGCCCTTCGGCGTCCGCAGGATGATCATCGGCCAGCGGGGACGCTCGACGTGCTCGCCGGACCGGGCCCGGCGCTGGATCGCGGCGATCTCGTCGAGCACGCGGTCGAGCGTGCCGGCCAGCAGTTGGTGCACCGTCGCCGGGTCGTCGCCCTCGACCACGTACGGCTGGTAGCCGAAGCCGCGCATCATGTCCCGCAGGTCGTCGCCGGGGATCCGGTCCAGCACGGTCGGGTTGGCGATCTTGTAGCCGTTGAGGTGCAGGATCGGCAGCACCGCGCCGTCGCGGGCCGGGTTGAGGAACACGTTCGACAGCCAGCTCCCGGCCAGCGGGCCGGTCTCCGCCTCGCCGTCGCCGATCACGCAGGCCACGAGCAGGTCCGGGTTGTCGAACGCGGCGCCGTACGCGTGGCTCAGCGCGTACCCCAGCTCGCCGCCCTCGTGGATCGAACCCGGCACCTCCGGCGCCACGTGGCTGGGGATGCCGCCCGGGAAGGAGAACTGCCGGAACAGCCGCTGCATGCCGGTCTCGTCCCGGGGGATGTGGTGGTACAGCTCGCTGTAGGTGCCCTCCAGCCAGGTGTTCGCCACCAGCGCCGGGCCGCCGTGGCCGGGGCCGGTGACGAAGATGGCGGACAGGTCCCGGTTCACGATGACCCGGTCGAGGTGCGTGTAGAGCAGGTTGAGCCCGGGGCTGGTGCCCCAGTGGCCCAGCAGGCGCGGCTTGACGTGCTCAGGCCTGAGCGGTTCGCGCAGCAGCGGATTGTCGAGCAGGTAGATCTGGCCGACGGTCAGGTAGTTCGCCGCGCGCCAGTAGGCGTCCAGGCGGCGCAGCTCGTCTTCGGTCAGGGGGCTGTGCAGGTTCACCGCGGTGTCCATGCTGCCTTAGCCTC
Source organism: Micromonospora sp. AB353 (assembly GCF_049538395.1). NCBI lineage: Bacteria > Bacillati > Actinomycetota > Actinomycetes > Micromonosporales > Micromonosporaceae > Micromonospora > Micromonospora sp. AB353. The sequence continues at coordinate 11,742 of NZ_JBMVFV010000086.1, forward strand.
TCGTGGCTCGGGGTCGGCTGCCACTCGGGGACCACGTCTTCTCCCCCGGCGCGTCCAGCGTCGTCCCCATCGGGGGTCGGCGGTCAGGGTCGTAGGTCCTGCCTCGCGCGGGCTCATGACTCGTCCCCGGCATCCCCGGGGACGCCCCGTACGACGATCAGCGGGGCCGGCGAGTGGTAGAGCAGGGACTGGCTGACCGCGCCCAGAGTGGACCCTACCGGCCCGTCTCCCCAGGCGGCGACCACCGCGAGCTGCGCGGCGCGGGACCGGTCGAGCAGGACGGACCTCGGCTCACCGTGGACGGTCTCGCAGTCGGCGGTGACCCGGGGGTACCGCCGGGCCGTCCGGGTGACCGCCTCCTCCAGCCGCCCGTCGTCGCGGTCGCCGGACCCCGGCTCGATCACCCGGACGGCGAGCAGGCGGGCGCCGCGGTGCTGCGCGCAGTCGAAGGCGTACCCGAGGGCGGCCTGCGAGCTGGGCGACCCGTCGAAGCCGACGAGCAGCGGCCCGGGTGGGGCCGGCTGGGTGCGTCCGACAAGCACCGGGCAACCGGCCCGGGCGGCCACGTCCACGGCCGGCGTGTCGTGCGGTACGCGGTCCGGGTGGGCGGACATGCCGCCGTCACCGAGCGCGATCAGGAACGCGGTGTCGGCGATCCGCAGCAGCGCCTCGACCGGCGAGCCCTCGACGATCCGGCCGCTGACCGGCACCTGCGGCGCGCACTCGGCGACGACCAGCCCGGCGTGCTCCAGCACGTTCTCCGCGTCCGTGCGGGTGCCGCCGGCCGGGGCCGGGCCGGGCGTGGCGGCCCAGTTGAACGCGTGCAGCAGGTGCAGCGGCCGGTCGTGGGCGGCGGCCTCGGCGGCGGCCGTGCGGACCACCGTCAGATCGGCCTCGGACCGGCTGACGCCGACCACCACCGCGCCGTGGCTGGGTGCGGCCACCCCGGCTCACCTCCCGACCCGTGCCTTTCACTCACCGTAGTCGCGGGACCGGGTGTGCCGGAGCGGGTCGGCGGAACTGGCGGTCAGCGCGGGGCGGGCAGCGCCGGGTGGACGCGCAGCACGACGGCTGTGGCGTTGTCCTCGCCGCCCTCGTCCAGGCTGGCGGCGAGCAGGGCCTCGACGGTGCGTGCCGGGTCGCGCCGCGCGGCGAGCAGGTCGCGCAGCCGGTGGTAGCCGAGCTGGTCGCTGATGCCGTCGGTGCACAGCAGCCAGGTGTCGCCGCGGCGCAGCGGCACGGCGAGCAGGTCCGGTTCGGGGCGGTCCGGATGGCCGACGTAGCGCAGCAGCTGGTAGCGCGCCCGCGCCGCCTCCGGCGAGTCGGCCGGCCACCAGCCGTGCAGCAGGCCGAGCCAGGCCATCGTGTGGTCGACGGTAACCAGTTCCAGCAGCCCGTCGCGCAGCCGGTACGCCCGCGAGTCGCCGAGCTGCACCAGCCAGCCCTGCTCGCCGTCCGGCTCGACCACGAGCGCGGTGAGCGTGCATCCGGTCAGGCCCGGCTGCGCCGCGCCGGCCTGGCGTACCCGCCGTTGGGTCTCGGCGACGGCGGCGCGCAGCGCGGCGGCGCCGACGGCGGGCCAGTCGGCGCGGACCCGCTCGGTGAACGTCCGGGCCGCCGTCGTGCCCGCCACGCGGCTGCCCTCGCCGTCGCCCATCCCGTCGCAGACCACCGCGAACGGCAGCTCGGGGTCGACGTGCAGCACGTCGTAGTTCTCCGGGTAGCGGTGCCCGACCACGCTGCCCCCGGCGATCTCCAGGGTGAGGCGGCCGGCGGTGAGCCGGCGCGCGGACTCGACCGGCCGGTCCAGCGGACGGCGGCGGAACACCAGCGGACCGTAACACCGGGACGGGCCGGACAGCGGCAGGCCGGGTCGCGTGTCAACCAGGGTTGACAGGTGGTTGCTGTCAACCTACATTGACAGCATGAGTCAGGCGACGGAACTCGCGGCGGCGGCCGGCAGCACCGACCCCAAGGTCGGCCTGCGCGCCGTGCGCGCCCTGCGCCGGCTGCTCGAACGGCTCGAGGTGATCCAGGTCGACAACGCCCGGCGGCAGGGCTGGTCGTGGCAGGAGATCGCCGACGCCCTCGAGGTCAGCCGGCAGGCGGTCCACAAGAAGCACGCCGGACGACCGGCGGTGCGCGAGAGCTGGGAGGCGTGATGTTCGAACGATTCACCGACCGGGCCCGCGGCGTGGTGCACCACGCGCTCGACGAGGCCCGCACCGAGGGACGGCGGCCCGTCGGCACCGAACACCTGCTGCTGGGCGTGCTCGCCGACCGCGACAACCTGGCGGTACGCCTGCTCGCGGCCGGTGGCGTCCAGGCCGACGCGCTGCGCGCCGCGGTGGGCCGCCACACCGCGCAGGGCGTGGACGGGCTCGGCGCGGCGGACGCCGCGGCACTGCGCGAGATCGGCATCGACCTGGCCGCGATAGTGGCCCGGATCGAGGAGTCCTTCGGCCCCGACGCGCTGCGCGAGGCGACTCCGCGTCCGCGCCGGTGGTGGCGTCGCGGGACGCACCACGGCGCGTTCTCGCCCCGCGCCAAGAAGGTGCTGGAGCTGTCGCTGCGCGAGGCGCTGCGGCTGCGCCACCGGCACATCGGCACCGAACACATCCTGCTCGGCCTGCTGCGCGAGGGCGACGGCCTGGCCGCCGTGGTGCTCACCGAGGCCGGGGTGGACATCGATGACCTGCGGCGGCGCGTCGACGCGGCGCTGCGCGAGGCGGCCTGACCCGCACCCGGATTTCAAACCTGTTTGCGGTCCTCGCAACGTCCCGCTGCGCCGGGTCGCCGTCACGCCCCGTGTCCTGCACACTGACGCCGTGGACGGTGCAGACGACAAGCGCCCGGTGAACGCGGAGAACCGCACCCCGCGCTCGGCAGTGGTGGTCAACCCGGTGAAGGTCGCCGACCTGGACGAGTTCCGCCGCACCGTGGACGGCGCGCTCGCCGCCGCCGGGTGGCCGGCCCCGGCCTGGTACGAGACGACGGTCGAGGACCCGGGCCGCGGGCAGGCGGAACAGGCCGTGAAGGCGGGAGCGGAGGTCGTCTTCGCCTGCGGCGGCGACGGCACGGTGATGGCCTGCGTGACCGCGCTGGCCGGCACCGACGTGGCGCTCGCGGTGCTGCCCCAGGGCACCGGCAACCTGCTGGCCGCCAACCTCGGCCTCTCGAACGACCTGGCCGCCGGGCTGGAGGTCGCCGTCGAGCGGGGGATGCGCCGCCTCGACGTCGGCGTGGTCGGCGACAAGTGCTTCGCGGTGATGGCCGGGATGGGCTTCGACGCCCAGATGCTCGACTCCACCTCCGAGACCACGAAGAAGCGGATCGGCTGGCCCGCGTACGTGGTGGGCGCCGCCCGCCACCTGCGCGACCGGCCGATGCGGGTCTCGGTGCGCATCGACGGCAAGCCGCCGCTGCGCCGCCGGGCCCGCTCGGTCCTGGTCGCCAACGTCGGGCGCCTGCAGGGCGGGGTACGCCTGCTCACCGAGGCCGAACCGGACGACGGCTGGCTCGACGTGGCGGTGCTGACGCCGCGTACGCTGCGCCACTGGCTCGCGATGGGCTGGGCGGTGCTGCGCCGCCGCGACAGGGTGCCGGGGATGGAGGTGTTCCGGGCCCGCTCGGTCGAGATCACCAGCACCCGGGCGCAGCCCCGGCAACTCGACGGCGACCTGATCGAGCCGGGCCGGTCGCTCAAGGCCACCATCCGGCCCGAGTCGCTCTGGCTCTGCGTACCGCGCCCGGAGGAGCACCCCGACCTGGCGGTGGACGCCGACGCGGCCGGTGAGCGCGGAGAGCACCTGGTCGAGGAGGCCCGCCGTGAGTAGCACCAAGCTGGTCCCCGAGACCCGGTTGATGACCGAGAACGAGCTGTCCGCCGACGACGCCTGGCACACACTGCGCCGGCACGGCGGCTGGTGCCTGCTGCGGGACGCGTTCATCCGGTTCCGCTACGGCGACGGGTTCAGCCACTCCCGGGCGCTGGCGTTGCAGCTCTGCCTGGCCGTGGTGCCGTTCCTGATCGCGCTCACCGGCCTGATCACCGACCTCGGTGTGGACGAGGGCGGCAAGGTCGTCGCCGACACGGTGCTGGCCATCACGCCCGGCCAGAGCGAAGCCATGGTGCAGGACCTGCTCACCGACAGCGAGCGCACCGAGGACGCCGGCGAGCTGGCCCTGACCCTCGGTCTGCTCACCGGGCTGGTCGCGCTGACCACGACGATGGCGCAGATCGAGCGGGGCGCCAACCGGATCTACGGCGTCGAGCGGGACCGCCCGGCGCTGGCGAAGTACCTGCGCGCCGCGATCCTCGCGGTGGTCGCCGGCGTGCCCGCGCTTGCGGGCTTCCTGATCCTGGTCGGCGGCCGGGCGATGGGCGATTCGGTACGGCGGCACTACGAGTGGGGCGACGTCGCCATGGCCGGGTGGGACGTGATCCGGTGGCCGCTGAGTCTCGGCCTCACCGTGCTCGCCGTCGCGGTGCTGTTCCGGCACGCGCCCCGGCGCCGCCAGCCCGGCCTGTCCTGGCTCTTCTTCGGCGCGTCCATCGCCATCGCGATCTGGTGGCTGGCGAGCCTGCTGCTCGCCGCCTACGTGAAGTACAGCGGCGGATTCGGCCAGACCTACGGTGCGCTGACCGGCATGATGGCCCTGCTGCTCTGGGCCAACCTCACCGGGATCGCGCTGTTCGGCGGGCTGGCGTTCGCCGCGCAGCTCGAAGCGATGCGCATCGGCGTGGAGGAGCCCGCCAAGCCGGACCTGTGGGAGCCGGAGGCGCAGCGGGCGGAGCTGTTCGACACCGGTGAGATGACCTCGCTCTGACGCCACGCCGGTCCGGCGTGAGACGCCGCGCCGGTGCGGCGTGTACGGGACACGCCGATCGGGTACAGCGCGCCTCGCAGAAGAACGAGGGAGGTGCGGTGTGACCGCGGTCAAGGAAGCCGGGAGCCGGCCGCTCAGCCATTTCGCGGAGCGGAGCCTCGCGGGCCTGCTCGCCGTGGCCGGTGCGGGAGTCGGGTTCGGCGTGCTGCTCATGCTGGTCCGGTTCCGGTGGAGCCCGCTCTACCACGCCGACCACGAGACGGCCGAGTGGTTCAACAACCTCGTGGCCCCGCACGGCCCGCTTGTCACAGTGCTCCAGGCGATCACCGACCTGGGCGGACGGCCGGTGCTGATCTGGCTGGTCAGCATCGCGGTGGTGGGCCTGCTGATCCGCCGCCAGTCCCGGCTGGCGGTCTACCTGATCGTCACCGGCGCCGGCGGGCTGATCCTCGATCCGTCGCTCAAGGCGCTGGTCGGCCGGCTGCGCCCGGTGGTGGACGTACCGATCGCCAGCGCGCCGGGGAACAGCTTCCCCAGTGGTCACGCGCTCGGCTCGTTCGTCGCGTACGGGGCGCTGCTGCTGGTGTTCCTGCCGGCCATGTCGCCGCGCTGGCGCAAGCCGGCCATCGCCGTCGCCGGCGTGCTGATCTTCCTGGTCGGGCTGACCCGGATCGCGCTGGGCGTGCACTTCGTGTCCGACGTGATCGGCGGCTGGCTGCTCGGCGCGGCCTGGCTCGGCGTCACCGCGTACGCCTTCCGGCTGTGGCGGCGCGAGCGCGGCCGGCCGGTGCCGCCGCTGCGCGAGGGCCTGGAACCGGAGGCGGGCGAGGAGCTGGCGCTCGCGCCGGACGAGGAGAAGGTGCTGGAGCACCCGCGCTCGGCGGTGGCCGAGCTGCTGGTCGGCTGGGTGCTCGTCTTCGGTGTGCTCTACGCGTTCGGCATGTTCGTCAGCTACCACGCCAAGGGCACGTTCTTCGACACGCTCGACACCGAGGTGCCGCGCTGGTTCGCCGAGCGGCACACCGACGCGCTCACGGAGCTGAGCTGGTGGTGGAGCAAGTTCGGCGACACCCACGCGATCCTGCTGGTGTCGCTGGTGTTCTGCCCGATCGTGCTGGCCGTGTGGCGGCGCTGGCGGCCGGTGCTGTACGTGGTGCTGGCGATGTTCGGCGAGCTGAGCCTGTTCCTGGCCAGCGCCCGGGTGGTGGACCGGCCCCGCCCGCCGGTGGAGAACCTGGACGGGCAGATGCCCACCTCGTCGTTCCCGTCCGGTCACATCGCGGCCACCATCTGCCTCTGGGTGGCCATGGCGGTCATCGTGTTCCCGCGTACCGACAGGTGGTGGCGGTGGCTGTTCGTGGGCATGGCCGTGCTGATGCCGGTCGGCGTGGCCACCTCCCGGATGTACCGGGGCATGCACCACCCGACCGACTTCATGGGCGCGATCCTGCTCGGCGCGCTCTGGCTGTCGCTGCTGTACTGGGTGATCAAGCCCAACGCCGACGTCTACGAGGGTAATCAGCCGGCGATCGAGTCCGAACAGGTCGACGAGTTGGACGACGAGCTGGCCAAGGCCGCCCGGCCGGACTGAGCCGATGCTGCGGGTGATGACCTGGAACATCCGGACCGGCGGGCGGGACGGCGGCGGCGCCGACCGCCGGGACCGGATCGTCTCGGTCGTCACCGCGCAGCGCCCCGACGTGCTGGCGTTGCAGGAGCTGCGCGGCATGGACGCCACGCTCGACGGCCTGGCCGACCGGCTCGGGATGGCGGCGTACCCGGCCCGGTCCTGCTTCGGCCAGCCGGTGGCGGTGCTGGTCCGCCCGCCGTGGCGGGTGCTGCGCGCCGGCCGGGTCCGCCGCCCGTTCCACCACGCCGCCGCCCGGGTGCAGGTCGCCACCGGCGCGGGACCGCTGACCGTGCTGAGCACCCACCTGTACCCCTACTCGGGCGGGCGGCGGCGGATGGAGGCGGACTGGCTGGCCGCCGCGCTACGGCGTACCGGGGGAGAGCTGGCCCTGCTCGCCGGGGACCTGAACACGCTGGAGCCCGCCGTCGACCACACCGCCCGGCTGGCCGGGCTGGCGACAACGTACCGGCGGCGGCACCTGCGCCGCGACGGCCGTACCGTGGACACCCGCGCGGTGGCCCGGCTGCTCGACGCCGGCCTGGTGGATCTGTGGCCGCGCTCCGGCGGTGACGAGCCCGGCGGCCTGACCGTGCCGACCCGGCACGGCGGCGCCGAGTTCGCCGGGATGCGGCTGGACTACCTGCTCGCCACCCCGGCGCTGGCCGACCGGGTACGCGCGGTGCGGGTGGTCCGCGACGGTGACGCGGACACGGCGTCGGACCACTATCCGGTGCTGGCCGAGGTGGACGTCCCGACCTAGACGAGGTCGGACACCACGATCGCCACGAAGATCAGGATCACCAGCTCGCTGATGATCCAGGAGTGCGCGTCGGACCAGTCACGGAGTCTCGGCAGCAGCCGTTCGGCACGCGCGCCCAGCATCACCAGCGCGAGCAGCGGCAGCGCCAGCAGCAGCACGGTCAGGATCAGGAACGGCAGCAGGTGCCACCACGGCTTGTCGTGGCCGGCCAGGCTGCCGGCGACCGACGCCATGGTGACCTCGTCGCTGGGCATGGCGACGAAGAGCAGCAGGCCGAGGCCGAACGCGAACGGTGGCCGGGTGTCCTCCAGCTTGCGCATCCAGCCGGGCGGCTGGTTCCGCTTGCGTCTGAGGAATGTGATGACCATGAGCGCCGCCAGCAGCGCCAGCACGATCCAGTCGATCAGGTGCCGGCTGCCGCTGTCCTTCGTGCCGTTGCCGGCGCTGTACCGGATCACCCGGAACACGCCGTACCAGACGGTCAGCGCGACCAGCGTGCCCAGTGCGGCGCCGGCCAGGTAGGCCACCGAGCTGCGCCGCGGATCCCGGCTGGCGGCCAGGAACACCGCGCTGATCAGCTGTGGGCCGGCGACCATCACGAAAGCCAGCGGCAGCACGGTCAGCAGGCTCATGGCCTCATTCTGTTGCCGCCCGCACGGCGGCACGGCCGTTTCTAGACGATCAGGTTGAGCAGCACGGTCAGCACCACCGAGGCGACGATCGAGAAGAGGATCATCAAGAGACAGCCGAGCCCGCCGCCGGCGGGCCGGATCTCGGTGTTACCGATACGCATGCCGTCAGCTCCTCACAGCTCGCGCAGCCGGGGCAGCAGCTCCTCCTGGGCCCAGTCGAGGAACATCGGCTGGTTGTCGCCGCCCACCTGGACCAGCGCGACGTGGGTGAAGCCGGCGTCGACGAACTTCTTGAACGCCTCGACGTGCCGGTCGGTTTCCGGGCCGCAGGAGGTGCCCTCGGCCACGTCCTCCTCCCGGACGAACCGGGTGGCCGCCTCGAACGACTCCGGGCCGGGCAGGTCGGCGTTGACCTTCCAGCCCAGGCCGAACCAGCGGAACTGGTCGTGCACGATCTTGCGGCACTCGTCCTCGTCCGGGCCGTAGCAGATGGCGACCTGCCCGTAACGGGGGCGGCCCGCGCCGCCGGCCTCCTCGTACATGTCGATCAGGTGCGGCAGCGGGTCGGTGGAGATCATGGCGTCGGCGTACTCGGCTGCGAGGGTGGCCGACTGCCGCCCGGACGCGGCCACCGCCATCGGCACCGGGCGCTCCGGCCGGTCCCAGACGTACGCGTCGGGCACGTCGAAGTGGTTGCCGGAGAACGTCAACGTCTCGCCGTTGAGCAGCGGCCGGATGATCTGCAACGCCTCCTCGAACATCTCGTGCCGCTGCTGCACGTGCGGCCATCCGCCCACCACGTGTTCGTTGAGGTTCTCCCCGGCGCCGAGGCCCAGCGTGAACCGCCCGTCCGAGAGCACCCCGATGGTGCTGGCCTTCTGCGCCACGACCGCCGGGTGGTACCGCCGGATCGGGCAGGTCACGAACGACATCAGCTCGGCCCGGCTGGTGGCGTGGGCGACCGCGCCGAGCACCGACCAGGCGTACGGGGAGTGGCCCTGGGACTCCAGCCAGGGGTAGTAGTGGTCGGACATGACCAGATGGTCGAAGCCGGCGGCCTCGGCGCGTACGGCGTGGTCGACCAGTTCCTTCGGGCCGGCCTGCTCGCACATGAGGGTGTAACCGACGTTGACCATGGCACGTCTCCTTCCCGGGCGGATCGTCCCCGGATACCCCGCCCGGCGCGGGTCAACCCTGCTGTCCGCTTCCCCGCCCGCCTCCGGCCAGCCGCCTTAACCGGTTCAGTACGTGTGGCCGGTCAAACCCCGTCGCCTCCCGGCGCGTCCCGCTTAACCGGTTGCCTAAAGCCTTCCATCGCCCTACGCTGATGCCTGCGTCCGTTCGGGAACCGGGCGGCGGCTACCGGGCTCAGCCGCCACCACCCTCTCACCGTCACCGCACCCCCGCTCGGGCACGGGGGAGACCTTCCCTGAGGACAGCCATGAAGAAAATGCTCTCCGTCGCGGGCGCCGCCCTGCTGACGGCCCTCGCCGCCGTCTTCGCCCTCGGGCAGCCGGCCCACGCCGCCACCGGGTTCTCCGTCTCCAACGGGCGGCTCTACGACGCAGGCGGCGTCGAGTTCGTGATGCGCGGGGTCAACCACGCGCACACCTGGTACCCGCAGCAGACCAGCTCCTTCGCCAACATCAAGGCGCTCGGCGCGAACACCGTCCGGGTGGTGCTGTCCAGCGGCGACCGCTGGACGAAGAACAGCGCCGCCGACGTGGCGAACGTGATCTCACTGTGCAAGGCCAACCGGATGATCTGCGTACTGGAGGTGCACGACACCACCGGGTACGGCGAGGACGGCGCCGCCACCACGCTGGCGAAGGCCACCGACTACTGGCTGAGCATCGCCGACGTGCTCAAGGGCCAGGAGAAGTACGTCATCGTCAACATCGGCAACGAGCCGTTCGGCAACCAGGGCTACAGCGCCTGGACCACCGACACCTCGAACGCGATCAAGCGGCTACGCGCCGCCGGCCTGACCCACACGATCATGGTGGACGCGCCGAACTGGGGCCAGGACTGGTCGTTCACCATGCGCGACAACGCCGGCACCGTGTTCGCCGCCGACCCGCAGCGCAACACCGTCTTCTCCATCCACATGTACGGCGTCTTCGACACCGCCGCCGAGATCAGCGACTACCTGGGCCGGTTCCGCGCCGCCGGGCTGCCCATCGTGGTCGGCGAGTTCGGCTTCAACCACTCCGACGGCAACCCGGACGAGGACGCCATCATGGCGTACGCCCAGGCCAACGGCATCGGCTACCTCGGCTGGTCGTGGAGCGGCAACGGTGGCGGCGTGGAGTACCTGGACATGACCACCGCGTTCAACCCGGCCCAGCTCACCAGCTGGGGTCAGCGGATCTTCAACGGCGCCAACGGCATCGCGGCCACGTCCCGCGAGGCGTCGGTGTACTCGAGCACCACCCCGACCGCCAGCCCGACGGTCAGCCCCACCGTCAGCCCCACGACCAGCCCGACCGTCAGTCCGACCCCGCCGCCGCCCACCACGCCCCCGCCGTCCGGTGGCTGCACCGCCACCTACGCCGTCGCGAACTCGTGGCAGGGCGGCTTCCAGGGCGAGGTCAAGGTGACCGCCGGAGCCGCCGCGATCACCGGCTGGACGGTCCGCTGGACGTTCGCCAACGGCCAGTCCGTCACCCAGGCGTGGAACGCGAGCGTCAGCAACAGCGGGTCGGCGTACACGGCTCGCAACGTCGACTACAACGGCCGCCTCGGCGCCGGCGCGAGCACCACGTTCGGCTTCATCGGCAGCTGGACCGGCACCAACTCCACTCCCGCCCTCACC
>NZ_JBMVFV010000087.1:0-22246 GCF_049538395.1 Micromonospora sp. AB353
GCGATGGCCACCCCCCGCGCGCCGGCCATGTCCCGGTCCGGCACCAGCGCGAAGGTGGCCACCGCCCGCTGCTCCTCCCGGAGCACCGTGTGCTCGGCGACCGCGGCGAGGAACCAGTCCCGGAACTCCGGCGCCGCCTCCACCACGCCCCCGCCGACGAAGTACGCGTGCGGATCGGTGAAGTTGGCCGCGATGGTGAACAGCCGGCCCAGCGCCTTGGCCTGCTGAGCGAAGACCAGGCGGGCCAGTGCATCGCCGCGTTCGCCGTAGCCGCGCAGCAGCTTCGCCGCCCGGTCCGGCTCCTCCGCCGCGAGCGGATGCTCCGGATGCCGGGCCAGCCAGTACGGCAGCAGGTTGCGCCGGATCGCGGTGAGCGAGGCGACGCTCTCCGCGTCCCCGGTGAAACCGCAGGCGCAGACCGGCGCCGCCTGGTCCGGCTCGATCAGGCCGTCCAGCGGGATGTGCACGTGCCCGAACTCGCCGGCCATACCGGCCGCGCCGCCGACCACCCGGCCGGACTCCACCACGCCCCCGCCGAGCCCGGTGCCGACGATCGCGGACACCGACGACCGGGCCATCGCCTCGGCGCCGAAGTAGACGTGGTGGGCGTAGAGCGCGGCGGCGTTGCCGTCGTTGGCGTACACCACGGGCAGGCCCAGCCGCCGTTCCAGCGCGGTGCGCACGTCGAAGCCCCGCCAGGCGGGCTGGGAGAAGTTCGTCGAGCCGCGGGACGAGATCACGCCGGTGGCGCTGGCCGGGCCGGGCGTGTCCAGCCCGACCGCGCGGACCAGGTCACGCGGCACGCCGGTGTGGGCCAGGACCCCGTCGAACGCCCGCACCAGCGCCTCCACCGCCGCCTCCGGGCCGGCGCCGACGTCGCTCGGGATCTCCAGCAACCCGTCCACCAGGAACCGGCCGTCGACGGTCAGCACAGTGGCGTTGTCACTCGTGCCCCCGTTGTCGAGTCCCACCACCACCGGCACACCTGCGCTGCCCACCGCCACCGCCTCCCGCCGCGCCTGACCCGAGGCTAGTTCCCGTCCGGGCCACCCGCCACGCCCCGGCGGGACTCCCCCGCCGCGATCAGCCGGGACTCCCCGCCGCGGTCAGCCGGGACGGCGGGCGGTCACCGCTGTCGCCTCGCGTTCCTCGTCGCGGACCACCGCCGGCTCCAGCCCGGCGGCGGTGAACACGGCGCACAACTCCGGGGCCTGCGCGACGCTCACCTCGACCACGACATGCCCGCCCGGGGCGAGCCACTCGGCCGCGCCGCAGGCGACCCGGCGCAGCACGGCCAGGCCGTCCGTGCCGCCGTCCAGCGCCACCGGCGCCTCGTACAGGCGCGCCTCGGCCGGCAGCGAGGCCACTGCGGCGGTCGGCACGTACGGCGCGTTCGCCACCACCAGGTCCAGCGTCCCGCGCCGGCCGGCCGGCAGCGCGTCGAACAGGTCGCCCTGGTAGACCGGGACGCCCAGTGGTTCGAGGTTGCGCCGGGCGCAGGCCAGCGCCACCGGGTCGATGTCGGCGGCGGCCAGCCAGCGCGGCGTCAGCCGCTCGTGCAGCACCACGGCGGCGGCGCCGGAGCCGCAGCACAGGTCGAGCACCGCGGGGGCCGGCCCGGCCAGCGCCGTCGCGGCGTCGACGAGCAGGGCGGTCCGGCCGCGCGGCACGAAGACCCCCGGGTGGACGGCGATGCGCCGGCCGCAGAACTCGGCCCAGCCGAGCAGGTGCTCCAGCGGCAGGCCGGCGACGCGACGGTCGGCCAGCCGGGTCAGTGACTGCGCCGAGTCGGCGGCGGCGATCAGCAGGTCCGCCTCGTCCTCGGCGAAGACGCAACCGGCGGCGCGCAGCCGCCGGACGAGGGCCGGACGATCGGGGGTGAACACGGTGGATGCCATGGCAAGCCTTTCGGGAAGCGCTCGTCGGCGCCCCCGGCGTCGCCTCAGCCCCGAAGCGACGCGGACTCGGAGGGAGCGCCGGTCCTCTGCTCGTGGATCGGACTCACCTCCTCGGGTCGGGGCCGCACGGGCCGTGGCTGCCCGTCACGATAGCCCAGCGGCCGGTACGCCGTCAGCCCGCCGTGTCCAGCGCCGCCGCGACGTCGGCGAGCAGGTCGTCGGTGTCCTCGACGCCGCAGGAGAACCGCACGAAGCCCGGCGTCGTGTCGTCGCCCCACTGGGCCCGCCGGTCGGCGGTGCTGTGCAGCCCGCCGAACGAGGTGGCGGCGGCCACCAGCCGGGAGGCGCGGAGGAACCGGGCCACCCGGTGCTCGTCGCCCAGGTCGAACGAGAGCACGCCCGGTACGCGCCGCATCTGGGCCGACGCGACCGGGTACGCCGGGTCGTCCGGCCGTCCGGGCCAGCGCACCCCGGTGACGTCCGGGCGGGCCGCGAGCAGGTCGGCCAGCGCCCGCGCGTTCGCGGTCTGCCGGGCCAGCCGCAGGTCCAGCGTGGCCAGCGAGCGGTGGGCCAGCCAGCAGTCGAACGCGCCCGGTACCCCGCCGGTGGCGTTGCGCCAGGTGGTCGCCGCGTCCCGCAGCCCGGCGTCCCGGGTCGCCAGGTAGCCGAGCAGCAGGTCCGAGTGGCCGGTCAGCGCCTTCGTGCCGGAGGCGACCACCACGTCCGCGCCGAGGTCCAGCGGGCGCTGCCCGAGCGGCGTGGCGGTGGTGTTGTCCACCGCCACCAGCGCGCCGGCGGCGTGCGCGGCGGTGGCCACCGCCGCGACGTCGGCGACGTCCAGGCCGGGGTTCGCCGGCGTCTCCAGCAGCACCAGCCGCACGCCGTCGCACGACGGGTACGGTCCGGCCGTCGGCACGAGCACCACGCGTACGCCGAGCTGTTCCAGCGTGCCCGAGGCGAACGCGCGCACCGAGTAGTAGCCGTCGGCGGGCAGCAGCACCGTGTCGCCGGGGCGCAGCACTGTCAGCAGCAGCCCGGTGATGGCGGCCTGGCCGCTGGCGAAGACCCGGCAGTCGCCGCCCTCCAGCTCGCCGATCGCGGTCTCCAGCAGCCGCCGGGTGGGGTTGTCGGGCCGCCCGTACCCGTCCACCGCGGCCGACGGGCCGCGCTCCGGGTCCAGGTGGTACGGCGCGGCGAAGACCGGGCCGGGCAGCAACGGCTGGCCGGGTACCGCGTCCGGCAGGCCGGCGTGCACGCTGCGTGTGCCGTCACCCCAGTGCTCGCTGCTCATCCCCGCTCCGCTCACTCGTACGACTCGGGCTTGGCGGTGCGGCTCATCAGCGCGTCCACCGCCAGGCGCGGATCCATCCCCTCGTGGCAGATCCGCTCGATCTGCTCGGTGATCGGCATCTCGACGCCGTGCGCCCGGGCCAGGTCGCGGATGGCCAGGCAGCTCTTGACGCCCTCGGCGGTCTGCCGGGTGGCCGCCTGGGCCTGCTCCAGCGTCTCGCCCCGGCCCAGGTGCTCGCCGAACGTGCGGTTGCGGGCCATCGGCGACGAGCAGGAGGCGACCAGGTCACCCATGCCGGCCAGCCCGGCGAACGTGATCGGGTCGGCGCCGAGCGCCACGCCCAGCCGGGCGGTCTCGGCCAGGCCACGGGTCATCAGCATGGCCCGGGTGTTGTCGCCGAAGCCCATCGCGGTGGCGATGCCGTACGCCAGCGCGATCACGTTCTTCACCGCGCCGCCCAGCTCGCAGCCGATCACGTCGTCGTTCGTGTACGGGCGGAAGTACGGCGTGCGGATGGACGCCTGCACCAGCGCGGTGCGGCGGCTGTCGGTGCCCGCGACCACAGTGGCGGCCGGCTGCTCGGCGGCGATCTCCGGGGCCAGGTTGGGCCCGGAGACGACCACCACCCGGTCGGCGGGCACCCCGGCGGTCTCGGTGATCACCTGGCTCATCCGCTTGGTGGTACCCAGCTCGATGCCCTTCATCAGCGACACGAGCGTGGCGTCCGGCGCCAGGTACGGCGTCCAGTCGGCGAGGTTGCCGCGCAGCGTCTGGGAGGGCACCGAGAGCACCACCACCTCGGCCCCCTCGATCGCCTCGGCGGCGTCGCCGGTGGCTGTCACCCGCTCGGGCAGGCGGATCCCCGGCAGGTACTCCGGGTTGTGCCGCCCGGTCCGGATCGCCTCGGCCACGGCGGCCCGGCGGGCCAGCACCGTCACGTCCCGCCCGGCGTCGGCGAGGATCTTGGCGAACGCGGTCCCCCAGGAACCGGCGCCCAGCACGGCGACGTGCCCGCTCATTCGGTGACCTCCCGGGTGCCGGTGCGGGCGGGCCGCTGCCAGAGCGGCGGTGGTGTGCCGCCGCGGATCTCCGCGACCAGATCCCGGATGCGCAGCATGATGGTGTCCGTCATCTCCTCCAGGATCGGCCGGGTCGGCGTGGCGCCGGCCCAGCGGCTCAGGTCCACCGGCGGCCCGGCGATCACCGTCACCGGGGTGCGCGGGCGCAGCCCGAACCGGGCCGTCCGCGGGTCGAACATCCGTTCCGGGCCGACCATCGCGATCGGGACCACCGGGGCGCCGGTGGCCAGCGCCAGCCGGGCCGCGCCGGTCTTGCCCTTCATCGGCCACAGGTCCGGCTCCCGGGTGGTGGTGCCCTCCGGGTAGATCACCACGGCGCCTCCCTCGGCCAGCGCGGCGACCAGCTTGTCCAGCGACTTGACCGCCTCGACGGTGCCCCGCTCGACCGGGATCTGCTGGCAGCGGTGCAGGATCCAGCCGACCACCGGCACCCGGAACACGCTGGCCTTGCCGAGGAAGCGCGGCCAGCGCCCGGCGTCGTAGACGTAGTGCGCGACCACGAGCGGGTCGGCGTGCGAGATGTGGTTCGGCACGAGGATCACGCCGCCGTCGCGGCGCAGGTGCTCCATGCCCCGCCAGGTGCGCCGGGTCCAGACCGTCATCAGCGGCTTCACCAGCACCACGGCGAGTCGTCGCCAGAACCCCAGCCTCCGCCGTGCCACAGTGCCTCCTCGATCCGCCCACGCGCCCCGGCACAGAATCATGCCTGTTCGCCCCCGCTGCGGCCAGTGCGGGTACCGGCGGCCTCGCTGGCAGGATGGTCGGCGTGTCTGAGGCCCGCTGGACCGTGGTGATGCCGGTGAAGCGCCTTCCGGCGGCGAAGAGCCGTCTGCGGGGCGCGCTGCCCGGCGTACCCCATGAGGAGCTGGCACTGGCCCTGGCGGCCGACACGCTGCGCGCGGCGCGGGCGTGCCCGGCGGTCGCCCTGGTGCTCGTGGTCACCGACGACCCGGTGGTGGCCGCGGCGGCCGGCGCGGTGGGCGCCCGCGTCGCCGCCGACCCCGGCGGCGGCCTCAACGCGGCGTTCCGGCACGGCGCGGCGGTCGCCGGGCCGCGCGCCGCGGTGGCCGGCCTGACCGCCGACCTGCCCGCGCTGCGACCGGCCGACCTGGCCGCCGCGCTGCGGGCCACCCAGGGGGTACGCGGGTTCGTGGCTGATGCCCCGGGCGGAGGCACGGTGCTGCTCGCCGCGCCGGCCGGCGCGGCGCTGTCGCCGCGGTTCGGGCCCGGCTCGGCCGCGGCGCACGCGGCGAGCGGGGCGCTGCCGCTCGCCGGGGAGTGGCCCAGCCTGCGCCGCGACGTGGACACCCCGGCGGACCTGGCCGACGCCGCCGGGCTGGGCGTGGGGCCGCGCACCGCCGCGCTGCTGGCCCGGGTCGCCGGGGCGGTCCGGTACGGTGCTGGCATGCAGGGGACGGTGGCCACCTACGACGCGTCGACCCGCAGCGGTGTGCTGCTGCTCGACGACGGCACCGAGCTGGCGTTCCCGGCCCGCGCGTTCGACGCCTCCGGGCTGCGGCTGCTCCGATTGGGGCAGCGTGTCCGGATCGAGCGGGACGCCGACGGCGAGGTGGTCCGGGTGACCTTGCCGACGATGGCGTGAACAACCTGGCCCGAGTTCATTTTCCGTTCACCCTTATCGGGGAATCATGAGGTGGTGAGCACCCCTCGCGAGCACCCCGACGGTCCGCCGCCGATCCTCGACCCCGGCACGCCCCGCAACGGCCGCCCCACCCGCGGCCCGGACGGGCGGTTCCGCCAGACCCGGCCCCCGGAGGAGCGCCTCGGCGCCGACCCGGACGCGGCCGGCGCGACCGGCCTGGACGAGCCGCTCGACCCGGTGGAGGGCCCGGGCCCGGCCGGCGGGACCGCCGTGGACGCCGTACCGCCGCTGCCGGAGGACCGGTTCCTCAACCGGGAGTTGTCCTGGCTCGACTTCAACGCCCGGGTGCTGGCGCTCGCCGAGGATCCGCGCACCCCGCTGCTGGAACGCGCGAAGTTCCTGGCCATCTTCGCCAGCAACCTGGACGAGTTCTA
The DNA here is from genome assembly GCF_049538395.1 of Micromonospora sp. AB353. Taxonomy (NCBI): domain Bacteria; kingdom Bacillati; phylum Actinomycetota; class Actinomycetes; order Micromonosporales; family Micromonosporaceae; genus Micromonospora; species Micromonospora sp. AB353. Next base: position 6,306 of record NZ_JBMVFV010000087.1, read on the forward strand.
CATGGTCCGGGTCGCCGGGTTGAAGCGGCGGCTCTCCGCCGGCCTGCCGGTACGCGGCGGCGACCGGCTGCCGCTGCGCACCCAGCTCGACCTGATCACCGAGAAGGCGGCCGGCCTGGTCGCCCGGCACGCCGCCTGCCTGGTCGACGACGTGCTGCCGAAGCTCGCCGCCGAGGACATCCGCATACTGCGCTGGAGCGACCTGGACGACGCCGAGCGGGAGCGGCTGCGCACCTGGTTCCGGGAGCACATCTTCCCGGTGCTCACCCCGCTGGCGGTCGACCCGGCGCACCCGTTCCCGTACATCTCCGGCCGATCGCTGAACCTGGCCGTGTCGGTACGTGACCCGGACGGCGGCTCGGAGCTGTTCGCCCGGGTCAAGGTGCCGAACAACGTGCCCCGGTTCGTCCGGGTGCACCGCGACCAGCCGGGCGTGCGGTTCCTGCCGGTCGAGGACCTCATCTCGGTGCACCTCGGCCAGCTGTTCTCCGGCATGCAGGTGGTCGAGTGCCACCTGTTCCGGGTGACCCGCAACGCCGAGGTGGAGGTGGACGAGGACCGCGACGAGGACCTGCTCCAGGCGCTGGAACGGGAGCTGGCCCGGCGCCGGTTCGGCCCGCCGGTACGCCTGGAGGTCGCCGCGTCCATCTCCGACCACATGCTGGAGCTGCTGGTCCGTGAGCTGGACATGGACGGTCACGACGTACTGCGGGTCCGTGGCCTGCTCGACCTGTCCGCGCTGTGGCAGGTGTACGGCGAGGCGGACCGGCCCGACCTGAAGGATCCGTCGTTCGTGCCGGCCACCCATCCGCGGCTGGCCGAGGGTGAGGTGCCGCGCAGCGTCTTCGCCACGCTGCGGGACGGGGACGTGCTGGTGCACCACCCGTACCACTCGTTCGCGACGAGCGTGCAGCGCTTCGTGGAGCAGGCGGCGGCCGACCCGAACGTGCTCGCCATCAAGCAGACGCTCTACCGCACCAGCGGCGACTCCCCGATCGTGGACGCGCTCGTCGACGCGGCCGCCGCCGGCAAGCAGGTGGTGGTGCTGGTGGAGCTGAAGGCGCGCTTCGACGAGGTGGCGAACATCGGCTGGGCCCGCACGCTGGAACGGGCCGGCTGCCACGTGGTGTACGGCCTGGTGGGGCTCAAGACGCACTGCAAGACCGCGCTGGTGGTACGCCAGGAGGGCAACCAGATCCGCCGCTACTGCCACATCGGCACCGGCAACTACCACCCGAAGACGGCCCGGCTCTACGAGGACTTCGGCATGCTCACCGCCGACCCGGAGATCGGCGCCGACCTGACCGACCTGTTCAACGTGCTCACCGGCTACAGCCGGCAGACCGCGTTCCGGCGGCTGCTGGTGGCGCCGCAGGGCATCCGCAGCGGCCTGATCGAACGCATCGACAGGGAGATCGAACACGTCCGGCTGGGCATGCCGGGGCTCGTGCAGTTCAAGGTGAACTCCCTGGTGGACGAGGAGATCACCGACGCGCTCTACCGGGCGTCGCGGGCCGGCGTGCACGTGGACCTGCTGATCCGCGGCATGTGCACGCTGCGGCCGGGCGTGCCGGGGCTGTCGGAGAACATCCGGGTCCGCTCGATCCTCGGCCGGTTCCTGGAACACTCCCGGATCTTCCGGTTCGGCAACAACGGCGACGCCGAGTTCTGGATGGGCTCGGCCGACCTGATGCACCGCAACCTGGACCGGCGGGTGGAGGCGCTGGTGCAGGTGAGCGACCCGGTGGCCCGGGCCGAGCTGGACCACGTCCTCACCGCCGCGTTCGATCCCGACGTGGACGCGTTCGAGCTGGCCGCCGACGGCACCTGGCACCGGCGTACCGGCGACGGCGAGGTGCCGCTGACCCATCTCCAGGATCTGTTGCTGCGCCGGGTCGGCGGCCGGGCGGACTGACCGGGCCGTGGCGCGTGCCGGGCGGGCATACGGTGAGCGGGTGAGCGACGACGAACCGGTACGGATCCGGGCCGCCGGCGGTGTGGTGTGGCGCCCGGGTCCGGCCGGCGTCGAGGTCTGCCTGGTGCACCGCCCCCGGTACGGCGACTGGTCGCTGCCGAAGGGCAAGCTGGACCGCGGCGAGCACCCGCTCGTGGCAGCCGTCCGCGAGGTGGCCGAGGAATCAGACGTCCGGGCCGTGCCGCAGGTCCGCCTGCCCACCGTCCGCTACCGCAGCGAGGGTCTCGCCAAGGCGGTCGACTACTGGTCGATGCGGGCGGCCGGCACCGGCGGTTTCCAGCCCGGCACCGAGGTCGACGACGTGGCCTGGTTCCCGGTCGACGACGCGGTACGCCGGGTCAGCTATCCGCACGACGCCGAGGTGATCGCCGCGTTCGCGGCGCTGCCGCCGGTCACCGCGACGGTGCTGCTGGTCCGGCACGCGCACGCCGGCAAGCGCGGCACCTGGACCGGCCCGGACCACGGCCGCCCGCTCGACGACAAGGGATGGACGCAGGCGCGGGCGCTCGTCCCGCTCGTCGCGCTGGTCCGCCCGGCCCGCCTGTTCTCCGCCTCGGCCCGGCGCTGCGTGCAGACGCTCGACCCGGCGGCGGCCCGGCTGGACCTGCCGATCGAGGTCTGCGGCGACTTCGATGAGCCCGCGCCGGGCCAGCAGGTCGAGGAGTGCGCACTCGCCGCCGCGGCCCGGCTCGTCGCGCTGGCGCAGACCGCCGGGACGGTGGCGGTGTGCAGCCAGGGCAAGGTGATCCCGGGCGCGCTGGAACGGCTCACCGGCCGGGTGGACGAGGACTTCACCACCGACAAGGGCAGCGGCTGGCTGCTGCCGTTCGCCGGTGACCGGCTGGTCCTCCCCGACCGGCTGTGAGGCGGTTCAGGGCAACGTGACGGTGAGCGTCACCGGGAGGTGGTCGCTGGCCTCGGTGCGCGGTGCGCGTACCTCGGTGGCGGTCAGCCCCGGCGAGGTGAAGACGTGGTCGATCTGGGTGCGCGGATCGTCGGCCGGGCTGGTCCGCAGCGGCCGGGCCGCAGCCAGCGCGTCCACCAGGCCCGCGCGGGTGAACGCGGCGAACGCCGGGTCGTCCGGCTCGGTGTTCAGGTCACCGCCGAGCACCAGTGGACGGCCGTTCGCGTACCGGCCGGCGAATTCGGCCACCTCGCCCGCCTGCTCGACCGGATCCCGGCCGGGCGGCGGTTGCAGGTGCGTGGCGACCACTGCCAGTTCCCGCCCGCCGAGGTCGAGCGTGACGCCGAGGGCCTGCGCCCCGGTCGGCGCGCCGTGCGCGGTCAGCCGCCGCGTCTGCCCGGACCGCATCGGGAAACGGCTGAGCACCGCGTCGCCCCAGACCGGGTCGGCGGCGGGCCCGAAGACGTACGGCATCTCCAGCCGCCGGGCCAGCAACGCCAGCGTGTCGTGGCCGCCGTTGAGCCACCAGCCCCGGTCGACCTCGCTGAGCAGCACCACGTCCGCGCCGCGCACCTCCCGCGCCACCGCGTCCAGGTCCAGCCGCCCGTCCAGGCCGAACCCCATCCGGATGTTGTACGCGGCCACCCGTACCGCCGCGGGCGCGGCAGCGGCCCGGGCCGGCGCGGGCGGTACGTGCAGCGCGGCGGCGAGCCCGGCCAGCGCGGTGAGCCCGGCCAGGGCCGCGACCCGGACCGTGGTGGGCAGCATCGGGCCGGGTGGGGCCGCGCCGGGCTGGATGGGCGCGGTAGCCGCCACCAGAGCCACCAGGACGGCCGTGGCGACCGGCGCCCAGCCGTTGGGGTACCCCAGGTCGTAGGCGGCGTAGTAGGCCACCGTGGCCACCGCGAACACCAGCATGCCGAGCGCCGCCGCCCGCCCGCGCCGCGCCGCCGCCCGCCCGTCGTCCGCGCCTCGTCCGTCCGTGGCGGCGGCCCGGCCGTCGTCGGCGGCCGTGTCGGTGCCGGCCAGGCAGCCGCCGAGGCCGGCGGCGGTGAGCAGGTACGCCGGGACGAGCAGCCCGGTCACGAACAGCACCGACCCGGCGAGCAGCGCCAGCGGCCACAGCACCCGCGCCACGCGCGCCGGTGCCCGGAACAACGCCGCCGCGAGGAACAGCAGCACCGCGAGCGCACCCGGCAGGGCACCGTTTCCGGGGCGGACGAGACCGGGGAAATCCGGCGATCCGGTGCCGGCGGCGGCGCTCCAGAGCGCCGGAGCGAGCGCCACCTGACCGGCCAGCAGCAGCGCCGGCCCGCACAGCAACCAGGCTCTACGGCCCGGGGCCGGCACACGCCGACCGGCGTCGCCGTCCGCCACGTCCGTCGCCGGGGCGGCCGTCCGCGCCGCGTCGCCGCGTACCGGAGCGGTCGCCCGCTCCCGCCGTACCGCCACCGAGGCGGCCAGGAACGCCAGCACCAGCAGGGCGCTCAGGCTCCAGGCGAGCACACCACCGCGCCACACCAGATCCTCGGTGCCGAGCAGGGCGTGCCCGACCGCGTTCCCGGCCAGCCCGAGCGCCAGCCCGGCGACCGGCCTCGGCACCGACGCGGCGATCGCGGCGAGCCAGACCAGGCCGGCGAGCAGTCCGGCGCAGGCCAGCCAGAGCTGCGCCGGGCCGCCGGGTTGCGCGGTCAGCGCCAGCCGGGCGACCGCCAGCACACCCGCCGCGGCGAGTCCGACCGGGGCGGCGCCGATGCGGCGTACGAGTGTGGGCGCGGCGAGCGCCAGCAGGAACCAGCCGAGCGCGAACGCGCCGAGCAGCTCGGCGGGCGTCTCGGCGGCCCGGCCGAACAGGGTGATGACCGACGGGAGCCAGATCCGGAGCACGTCCAGCAGGACCGCGACACCGAGCGCGAGCGTGAGGGTGGAGAGGTGACGGTGCCGCACGGGCGCCTCTTCTCGTGACCGACGGGGGTTTTCGGCACGGCGATTCTGCGGGGCGCGACGGCGGGCGGTCAACGGCGTACCCATGCGGAAGGGCGCCCACCGCGAACGGTGGGCGCCCTTTCGTGGGCCGTCCGGTCAGCGCCGGGTGGCGGCCTTCTTGGCCGGTGCCTTCTTCGCGGGCGCCTTCTTGGCCGCCGTGGTCTTCTTGGCCGTGGCGGACTTCGCCGCGGTCGTCTTCTTGGCGGTGGTGGTCTTCTTCGCCGCGGTGGACTTCGCCGCGGTCGTCTTCTTCGCCGCCGTTGTCTTGGTCGCGGCGGCCTTCTTCGCCGGCGCGGCCTTCTTGGTAGCGGTGGTCTTGGTGGCCTTCGCCGCCGTGGTCTTCTTCGCGGCCCCGGTGGTCTTCGCCGCCGTGGTCTTCTTCGCGGCGCCGGTGGTCTTCTTCGCGGCGGCGGTGTCCTTGGGCACCTTGCCGCTGGCCACCATCTCCTTGAAGCCCGCGCCCGCCCGGAACGTCGGGACGGAGGTCTTCTTGACCTTCACCGCCTCGCCGGTCCGCGGATTGCGCGCTGTTCGGGCTCCCCGGACGCGCTTCTCGAACGCTCCGAAACCGGTGATCGCCACCTTCTCGCCCTTGGTGACCGCCGCCTGGACCTCAGCGAGAACCGCGTCGAGCGCGGCCGTCGCCGTCTTCCGGTCCCCCAGGCGAACGGCGAGCGCCTCGATGAGCTCGGCCTTGTTCACGACTTCCTCCCGATTGTGCAACTGACTCGACGCGAGCCATTCTGCGCGCACGGTATGCCCTGTGCTGCCTGGACACAAACATTCGGTGGAAAAAAGCCCTTGTGTCGTAACGGATTCGCCCCCACCGGATGCACCGGTGGGGGCGAATAGCGCCTGAGGTCAGGCGATCGAGGGCAGGAACGCCGGCCGAGCCGCCTCGTACGCGCTGATCTCGGACTCGTGCCGGAGGGTGAGTCCAATGTCGTCCAAGCCCTCCATCAGCCGCCAACGGCTGTGGTCGTCCAGCGGGAACGCCCAGGTGGCGTCACCGGCGTGGACCTGGCGTGCGGCGAGGTCGACGGTGATCGGCGTGGTCGGCTCGGATTCCACGAGATCCCACAGTTCTTCCACGGCTTTCAATTCCAGCTCGACCGGAAGGAGACCTTCCTTGAGCGCGTTGCCGCGGAAGATGTCGCCGAAGCGAGGCGAGATGACGGCCCGGAAGCCCCAGTCCCGCAGCGCCCAGACGGCGTGCTCCCGGGAGGATCCGGTGCCGAACTCGGGGCCGGCGATCAGAATCGACGCACCTGAATGGACGGGATCGTTGAGGACGAATGACGGGTCCTCCCGCCACGCGTTGAACAGGCCGTCGGCGAATCCGGTCCGGGTCACCCGCTTGAGGTACACGGCGGGGATGATCTGGTCGGTGTCCACGTTGGATCGGCGCAGCGGCACGGCCGTACCGGTGTGGGTGGTGAACTTGTCCATCTCGGCTGCCCTTCTCACAGGTCGGCGGGGGCGGCCAGCCGGCCGACCACGGCGGTGGCGGCGGCGACCGGCGGGGACACCAGGTGGGTACGCCCGCCCCGGCCCTGGCGGCCCTCGAAGTTGCGGTTGGAGGTCGAGGCGGAGCGCTCGCCCGGCTTCAGCGTGTCCGGGTTCATGCCCAGGCACATGGAGCAGCCGGCGAAGCGCCACTCGGCGCCGGCGTCGGTGAAGACCTTGTCCAGCCCCTCGATCTCGGCCGCCTCGCGGACCGCCGCGGAGCCGGGGACCACGAGCATGCGTACGCCGTCGGCGACCCGCCGCCCGCGCAGCACCTCGGCGGCGGCCCGCAGGTCCTCCAGGCGGCCGTTGGTGCAGGAGCCGACGAACACCACGTCCACGGCGAGGTCGCGCATCGGGGTGCCCGGGGTGAGGTCCATGTACTCCAGCGCGCGCCGGGCGGCGACCCGCTCCGGCTCGGTGACGAAGTCCTCCGGGGCCGGCACGGTGGCGCCCAGCGGCACGCCCTGCCCCGGGTTGGTGCCCCAGGTGACGAACGGCGTGATCCGGCCCGCGTCGAGCGTGACCTCGGTGTCGAAGGTCGCGCCCTCGTCGGTGGGCAGCGTCCGCCAGTACTCCAGCGCCGCGTCCCAGTCGTCGCCCTGGGGCGCGTTGGGCCGGCCCTTCAGGTACGCGAACGTGGTCTCGTCCGGCGCGATCATGCCGGCCTTGGCGCCCCACTCGATGGACATGTTCGCGATCGTCATCCGCCCCTCCATCGAGAGGTCGCGGATCGCCTCGCCCCGGTACTCGACGATGTGCCCGCGCCCGCCGCCGGTGCCGACCTGCGCGATCAGCGCGAGCACCAGGTCCTTGGCGGTGACGCCGGGTGCCAGCTCGCCGACCACGTTCACGGCCATGGTCTTCGGGCGGGCCTGCGGCAGCGTCTGCGTGGCCAGCACGTGTTCGACCTCACTGGTGCCGATGCCGAACGCCAGCGCGCCGAAGGCGCCGTGGGTGGCGGTGTGCGAGTCGCCGCACACGATCGTCATGCCGGGCTGGGTGAGGCCGAGCTGCGGGCCGATGACGTGCACGATGCCCTGGTTCTCGTCGCCCAGCGGGTGCAGGCGGACGCCGAACTCGGCGCAGTTGCGGCGCAGCGTCTCGATCTGGGTGCGGGAGGTGGGGTCCGCGATCGTGAGCAGGTCGCCGCGCCGGAGGCGGAACGCCGGGTCGTCGTACCCGGTCGGGGTGTTGTGGTCCTCGGTCGCGATCGTCAGATCGGTACGGCGGACCCCGCGCCCGGCCAGACGCAGCCCGTCGAACGCCTGCGGGCTGGTCACCTCGTGCAGCAGGTGCAGGTCGATGAAGAGCAGGTCCGGCTCGCCGTCGGCGGAGCGGACCACGTGTGCGTCCCAGACCTTCTCGGCCAGGGTCCTCGGTTGAGTGACTCCCACCATCTGGACATCCTAAATTCTGGGAGGTAAATTTCGGCTTGTGGGACACAGTATGAGCGGTGTCGGCGTTCTCGACAAGGCGGTGGTCATCCTGGCCGCCTGTGTCGACGGCGCCAGCCTGGCCGAACTCGTTGAACGCACCAAGCTGCCCCGGGCCACCGCGCACCGGCTGGCACAGGCGCTGGAGATCCACCGGATGCTCGTCCGGGACACCCAGGGGCGCTGGCGCCCGGGTCCACGCCTGGGCGAGCTGGCGAACGCGGCGCCGGACGTGCTCCTGACCGCCGCCGAGCCGCTGCTCGCCGCGCTACGGGACGCCACCGGCGAAAGCGCCCAACTCTACCTGCGCCGGGCCGACGAGCGGATCTGCGTGGCCGCCGCCGAGCGCGCCAGCGGGCTGCGGGACACCGTCCCGGTCGGCTCGGTGCTGCCGATGACCGCCGGCTCGGCGGCGCAGATCCTGCTCGCCTGGGAGCCCCCGGAGGCGGTCATGCCGCTGCTCCCCCGCTCCAAGTTCACCGGTCGCACGCTGGCCGAGGTGCGGCGGCGCGGGTGGGCGCAGAGCGTCGCCGAGCGGGAGGCGGGTGTGGCGAGCGTCTCGGCGCCGATCCGGGACCGCACCGGCCGGGTGATCGCCGCGATCAGCATCTCCGGCCCGATCGAGCGCCTCGGCCGTCGCCCCGGCGAACGCCACGCCATGGCCGTGGTCCGAGCCGGCCAGCGCCTCTCCGGCCTCTGACCCCGCCCCCCTTGCCGCGTTGATCATGAAGTTGGCGGCATTTTTGATCTCCCCGGCTGCCGCTAACTTCATGATCAACGGGGCGGGGAGGGGCGGGGCGGGGCGGGGAATGCGAACGGCCCGCCTCGCTTGGCGAGACGGGCCGTTCGTGGGTGTAGCCCCGACCGGATTCGAACCGGCGCTACCGCCTTGAGAGGGCGGCGTCCTGGGCCGCTAGACGACGGGGCCAGGCACTTTTGGTGCTTCACCACCCTGCCGGGCGGTGTGGCAGTAGTCTAGCGGCATCGCGCGCGGCACCCCGGAGGGGGGGGTCACCCCCTCCGGGGTGGGCCGGACAGCAGAAAGCCCGCCCCGGAGAAACGGGACGGGCTGTCGGTGCTGTAGCCCCGACCGGATTCGAACCGGCGCTACCGCCTTGAGAGGGCGGCGTCCTGGGCCGCTAGACGACGGGGCCAGAACCTTCATTGCACTCCGCCAGCGTGAGCTGCCGGAATCCAGCGTCCGAGGGTTCTCACGAACCCTCGGCTGCGCTGGGGTACCAGGACTCGAACCTAGACTAACTGAACCAGAATCAGTCGGGCTGCCAATTACCCCATACCCCATTGGCCCCTTGCGGCGCCGGGAATGAACTTTACCCTCCCGGTGCCGACAGGCCAAATCCAACCCCTCGAAACCCACCTGACCAGCGGAAACGAGGCATCGGAGCGGATCAGGCGACAGGGACCACCGGGTTGCTCAGCTCCCCGATCCCCTGGATCCGCACGGTGACCGTATCCCCCTCGGTGAGCGGGCTAACCCCCGCCGGCGTGCCGGTCAGGACCACGTCGCCGGGCAGCAGCGTCATCACGTGGGAGATGTACGACACCAGGCCCGGTACGTCGAACACCATGTCCTTGGTCCGGCCGAGCTGGCGTACCTCCATCTCCTCCGGGTTGCGGCCCACCTCACACCGGATCTCCAGGTCGCTGACGTCGAGCCCGGTGGTGATCCACGGCCCGATCGGGCAGAACGAGTCGAAGCCCTTGGCGCGGGTCCACTGCCCGTCGGAGCGCTGGAGGTCCCGCGCGGTGACGTCGTTGGCGCAGGTGTAGCCGAAGATGGCCCGTTCGGCGGCGGCCCGGTCGGCGCGGCGGGCACCGGGGGCGCCGATCACCACGGCGAGTTCCGCCTCGTGCTCGACCTGCTTGGAGAAGATCGGCAGCCGGATGGCGTCGCGCGGGCCGATCACCGAGGTGGACGGCTTGAGGAACAGCAGCGGCTCCTTCGGCACCTCACTGCCGTGCTCGGCGGCGTGTTCGGCGTAGTTACGGCCGACACACACCACCTTGCTGGGCAGGATCGGCGACAGCAGCCGGACGTCGGAGAGCGCCCAGCGGGCACCGGAGAACTGGATCTGCCCGAACGGGTGGCCTTCGATCTCGGCGATGGTCAGGCCCTGCGGCCCGGCCTCCGGCTCGCCCTCGACGACCCCGAACGACATTCCCTTGGCATGAGCGAAACGAGCGATACGCACCCGGCCAATCTATCCCCGCCCGCGTGCCGTCCGGCGGACACCGGCAGGCGGCACGCCCCGGCCGCCGCGCGCCACCCCCTCACCGGCCGCCGGCGGCACCGGATCGGCAAGGGCCGCACAGGGTACGCGCGATCGCGCCGGACGGGGCGGGAATGGCGGCTTCGTACCCGCCCGGCGGTCCCCGGCCCATAGCTTCGGGTCCGGAGGTTCGTTGGTATGCCTGCATCGAGACGACACCACAGGGCCCTGGCAGTGTTGGTGAACTGCCTCGGCGTCATCGCCGCCGTACCGGCGCTGTCCCCGGCGACGCCCCGCGCGGCCGCCGCCCCCGCCCATCCGGCCCCGCCACCGGCGGTCATCCCCGGTGCCGCGGCCACCCCGATCCCCACCGGCGTGCCGGCGGTGCCCCCGGCGGTGCCGACCACCGGCCCGGCACCGGTCCGGCCGTCGATGCCCCCGGTCAGCCTGGCGGTGGGCGCGTCGGGCACCCCGGCGCCGGGCTACCGGATCGAGGTCCGCAACGCCGGCACGTCGCCCGTCGACACGATGGTCCGGCAGGAGCTGCCGAACGGGTCGCGGGCCACCACGGTGACCGGCGGCGGGCGGACCAGCCGTCCCGCCGGGATGAGCGCCGGTGAGGTGACCTGGCGGCTGCGGCTGCCGGCGAAGAGCACCACCACGCTGCACACCGCGCTGTCGGTCTCCGGGCCGGGCCGCTCGGTGACGGCCCCCACCTGCGTCTACGGCTCGGACGGCACACGCCCGTTCGACTGCGCCACGGCGACCTGGGTGGGCGCCGCGACGGCCCCGGCGGCGCAGGTCACCGCCGCCCCGGCCTGGCGGCGGCCGCCGGTGCTGCTCGCCGCGTTCACCGCGCTGCTGGTGGTCACCGCCGGCGTGCTGTGGTGGGCGGTGTGGCGCCGCCGCCGGCGCACGGCGGCGGGACGCGCCGCGACTCCCACCGGTACGCCCGGAGGCGGCGCCATGCACACCGGCGCCCCGGGAAGCGGCGTGCCCGGCCCGGGCGTGCCGGACCGAGGAACGGCCGAGCGCGGAACCGTCTATCCGCGTACGGCGGTGCCGTCGCCCGCGAGCCGTCGTCGCCGGCCGCCGGTGTGGCTCGTGGTCGGCGTGGCGGCGGCCGTGCTGGCCGGTGTGGTCGGCGCGGCGGCCTGGTCGGCCACGCAGCGGGTGGCCGCGATGGACACCACCAAGCAGCCGACGAGCGGCGCGTGGGTGGGCAGCAGCGTCACCGGCGCGCTGGGCCAGCCGCTGCGCGAGACCGCGTTCGAGTTCACCGTCTACCGGCTGAGCTGCGGCGCCGACGTCCTGCCGCCGGCGCCGGGTGGTGGCCGGCCGTGCCTGGCCACGGTCGGGGTGCGCAATCTCACCAACGAGGACCAGACCTGGCACGGACAGTTGCAGCGGGCGTATCTGCCCAGCGGCAACTGGGTCGCCGCCGACGAGGACGCCACCCGGGTGGCGAACCTGGGCCGGGACGTCTTCTCCCAGCCGGTGGCCGCCGGGCGGCGGGTGCTGCTGCCGCTGGTGTTCACCATGCGCGGCGACGAGCCGCCGAAGCGGCTGGAGCTGCGCAGCGGCGTCTTCTCGGCGGGCGTGCGGGTGGACGTGGCGTGATCCGGGCACGGGCGGCGGTCGTACCCTGGGGTGTGTGACCGCCGCCCTCGCCCCCGCGCTCGACCTGGCCGACTGGCAGGCGCGCCGGCACGCCCACGAGGCGCGCGTGGACGCCTGGCTGACGCCGCACCTGGAGCGCCGCCGCACCGGGGTGAAGCACCCGGTGGAGGACTTCCTGTTCACCTACTACTCGCACCGCCCGGCGCAGTTGCGCCGCTGGCACCCGGGTGCGGGCGTGGTGCTGCGGGACGCCGACCCGGCCGGTTTCGGCCCGGACTACACGGCGGGCGCCACCGGGCTCACCCTCGACACCGATCGGGTACGCGCGCGGCGCGCCGAGTCGATCGCCTGGATCCGTACGCTGCTCGCCGCGACCGCCGGACGCCCGGCGCAGTTCGGCTGTTTCGGCATGCACGAGTGGGCGATGGTCTACCGGCAGACCCAGGAGCAGGTACGCCACAACGCCTGGCCGCTACGGCTGAGCCCGGCGGAGACGGCGGCTGTGGTCTCCGAGCGTGGCGTGCGGTGCAGCCACTTCGACGCGTTCCGGTTCTTCACCGCGCCGGCCCGGCCGCTGAACGTGCTCCAGCCGACCCGGGAGGGTCAGCACGCGCTGGAGCAGCCGGGCTGCCTGCACGCCAACATGGATCTCTACAAGTGGGCGTACAAGCTGTCGCCGCTGGTGCCGTCGGAGCTGGTGGCGGACTGCTTCGCGCTGGCCCGGGAGATCCGGGCGCTGGACATGCGGGCCAGCCCGTACGACCTGGCCGACCTGGGTTACCCGCCGGTGCGGGTGGAGACGCCGGAGGGCCGGGCCGAGTACGCCACGGCCCAGCGCGGGTTCGCCGAGCGGGCGGCCGGGTTGCGGGCCCGGCTGCTGGCCGCGCTGGACCGGGCCGTGCCGGCCGACCACCGCTGAGCGCGGGGCCGGCCGGCGCGGGGATCAGTTCGCGGCGCAGGTCACTGCCGGTGCCGGGCTCGGGACGGCACCGTCGGCGAGGAACCCGAACGTGGTCTGGGCAGCCGGGGCGAGGGCGCCGTTCCAGCTCGCGTTCCGGCCGGTCACTGTGGTTCCGCTCTGCGTCACGTCGGCGCTCCACGCCTGGCTGATCCGCTGACCCGCGGGGAGCGGGAAGCGTACGGTCCAGCCGGCGATCGGCGCGGTGCCGTCGTTGCGGACCGTCACCTCGCCCTGGAAGCCGCCCGGCCACTGACCGGCGATCCGCCAGGTGGCGGTGCAGCCGCCGGGCGCCGACGTCGGGCCGGTCGTGGGCGACGGGCTGGTCGTCGGTGAGGGGCTGACGGTGGGCGACGAGGTGGGCCCGCCGGTCGGGGACGTGGTCGGGCCGGGCGTGGTGCGCCCCAGCGCGGCGACCAGCGCCGGGTACCACCTGTCGGACATCTTCTGGTCGCCTGCGGCGTTCGGGTGCACGCCGTCGTACGTGTCGGTGGCGGTGCTGAACCCGGTCCACTGGTCGACCACCACGATCGGGGAGGCGGTGGTGGTCTTCCCGGCCGCCCAGCCGTCGATGAGCGCGTTGAGCGCCACGGTCCGCTGGCCGCACTCGGGGCAGCTCGCCGGGTTCATCGGGATGATCTTCGCGACCAGCACTGTGGTGGCCGGGTTGGCGGCCCGCATCTGGTCCACCAGCTTCGAGTACGCGGCCAGGATCGTGGCGGGCGCGATGTTGCTCCACACGTCGTTGGTGCCGAAGTGCATGAGCACGACGTCCGGGCGGGTGGCGGCGAGCCAGCCGGGCAGCAGGTTCTGGTTCGCCACGTTCGTCGCGAGGTAGCCGCCGTGGCCCTCGTTGTCGCCGTCGTACGGCACGCCGCAGCCCTGCGGCCCGAGCGTGCCGACGAAGTCGACGTCGGTGTGGCCGGTGGACTGGAGGCGGTTCCAGAGCAGCGCCCGCCAGCAGCCGGGAGAGCCGGTGATGGAGTCGCCCAGCGGCATGACGCGGACCGGGGTGGCCGCCGCGGCGGCCGGGGGCGTGGTGGCGGTGAGGGCGAGGCCGAGGGCGAGGACCGGTAGCAGCGCGGCGAGCGCGGTCAGCGCGGCGCGCAGGGGGTTTCGGGACATGCGGAAGGGACTCCTGTCACTGTGACGTGGTGGTCGGTGACGGCCCTGAAGCTCCCGTACGCATTGAAGCGCTTCGACGCCTCCGACTCAACCCTCCGGGTGCCCCCGGTGCCGGTTCCACTCCGGAGCGAGGATCGACATGACTGTGGCGTCCACCCAGTCGTCGCCGTCGCGCAGCACCTGCCGCAGCGTCCCCTCGGTGATGAAGCCCACCTTCTCGTAGGCGCGCCGGGCACGCGGGTTGAACGCGAACACCTCCAGGCCGATGCGATGCAGGCCGAGCTGCTCGAAGCCGTACCCGACGATGAGCCGGACCGCCTCGGTGCCGAGGCCGCGGTCGCGGCCGCCGGGGCCGATCAGGGTGCGGAAGTTGCAGTTCGCGTTGGCCCGGTCCCACTCGTTGAGGACCACCTCGCCGACGCAGGTGCCGCTGGCCCGGTCCACCACCGCGAGGTCGAGCCGGTCGTCCTGGCTGTTGCGGGTGCCGTACCAGGCCCGCAGACGGGACGGCTCGAACGTCTCGCCGGCCGGGCTGCCGGTCAGCCGCACCACCTCCGGGTCGGCCAGGATCTCGGCGAGCGCCGGCAGGTCGTCGTCGTGGAACGGGCGCAGCACCACCCGCTCGCCGGTGAGCGTGGGCTTGACGGAGAAGTCGATCACGTGGCGGAATTCTCCGGTCGGCGCAGCGGGCGGCTCAACCGTTTTTCGGTCAGTCGCCGTCCACCCGGCGGTCGCGTTTGCGCTGGGACTGGCGCTTCTTCTCGGCCAGGCGGCGTTCCTTCGCGCCACGCGAGGGCCGGGTCGGCCGGCGCGGCTTCGGCGGCGGGGCGACGGCCTCGCGCAGCAGCGCGGCCATCCGCTCGCGGGCCGCCTCGCGGTTGGCCAGCTGCGCGCGGTGCTCGCTGGCTGTCACTGTGAGCACGCCGCCGACCAGGCGGCCGGCGAGCCGGGCCAGCGCCCGTTCCCGCAGCGTCTCCGGCACGCTCGGCGAGCCGGCCAGGTCGAAGCTCAGCTCCACCCGGGAGTCGGTGGTGTTGACTCCCTGCCCACCCGGGCCGGACGAGCGGGAGAACCGTTCCCGCAGCTCGACGGCGGGCACCGTGAGCCGATCGGTGACCCGCAGTCCGTCGTCCACTCCCCGAGGCTAGCGCCCGGCGCGGTGACTCGGGGTGGGGGTGGCACTCGGCGTCGGACCGGCCCGTTCCTCGCTGCCGCCGGACGCCGCGTACGCGGCCGCGCCGACGAGCAGCAGGGCGATCACCGCGAGCTTGACGACGACGCCCCGGATCGCGAGCCAGGCGTTGCGCCGGGCCCCGGGGACGCTGGTCCGGATGGTCTGGTAATCCGTCCAGCCGCGTTTCGCACGCGCGTAGGACGCGCCGACACCGGCGCCGATGATCAGGCCCACCACGAGGAGGGCCGCAATGACAGCTTGCTCCACCTCCGCCAGTATCCATACTCAGCGTAATATTTCTATGCCCCAATGATCCCACGCCGGATATCCGACAGTTCGCACCGAACGTGCGACGCTTGTGCAGGTCAGCGCCGCGCGGGGCGCCGGAGGCGACCCCGCGCGGGTGACCGCGCCGGCGGCTCAGCCACCCCGGCCGATGATGGTGTCGGCGGTCTGCTGGACCTGGTCGATCGGGATGGCGAAGCCGATACCGATGGAGCCGTTGCCGTCGATGGTGGCGATCGCGGTGTTCACGCCGACCACCTCACCGCGCGCGTTCACCAGCGGCCCGCCCGAGTTACCCGGGTTGATCGACGCGTCGGTCTGCACCGCGGTGTGCCGGCCGTTGCCGATGCGTACCTGGCGGTTGAGCGCGCTGACGATGCCGGCGGTGACCGTCCCGGCGAGCCCGAGCGGCGACCCGACCGCGAGCACCGGCTCCCCCACCCGCGTCGAGTTCGCCTTCGCCAGCGGCAACGGCGGCAACCCGGCCGACGCGGGCACCTTCAGCACGGCCAGGTCACTCGCCGGTTCCCGGCCCACCACCTCGGCCGGGAACCGCCGCCCGTCCGAGGTCTCCACAGTCACCGCGCCGGCCCCGCCCCGGGCCAGGATGTGGTCGTTGGTGACGATGTGCTGTTCGTTGTCGATGGCGAAGCCGGAGCCGGACGCGGACGCGCCGGAGCGGCCCCCGACCATCACCGACACCACCCCGGGCACCGTCTTGCCGGCGGCGGTGACCAGCTC
>NZ_JBMVFV010000088.1:0-21960 GCF_049538395.1 Micromonospora sp. AB353
GCCCGCGCGGCGGGCGCCGACGCCGGTGGCGTGCCGGTGGAGCTGCTCGGCGACTACCTGCGGCTGCTGACCGACGCTGCGGTGACCGGCCGCCGCCCGCGCCGCGCCGAACTCGACGCGGTCGGCGCGCTGGGCCGGCGCGCCGCCGAGCAGGGGATCTCCGCCGGCCGCGCGGTACGTCTCTACCTGTCCGCGGCGCGGCGCGTCTGGCGGCAGCTGCCGCACCTGGACCGGTCCGACGACAGCGAGGCGGTCCGCGCCGCCGCCGACGCCGTGCTGCACGTGGTCGACACCGCGGTGGCCACGCTCGCCGAGGGGTACGCGGTGGCCCGCCGGGAACTGGTCCGGCGGGAGGAGTCGCTGCGCCGGGAACTCGTCGACGACCTGCTGCGCGGCGACTCCGACCTGGGCGGGCTGGTGGAACGGGCCGAGCCGTTCGGCCTGGACCTGGCCCGGGTGCACCAGGTCGCGCTGGCCGCGCCCGGCCGGCGGCTGCCGGACACCGAGGCGGCGATCAGCGCGCTGGAGCGGGTCATCTTCGACCGGCTCGGCGACCGGGACGTGCTGGTGGCCACGAAGGAAGGGCTGCTCGTGGTGATCGCCCCGGCGGACCCGGTGGCCGCCGACCAGGGACGCGGCGCCGGCGCGACCGGCAACCTGGGCGCGCTGATGCACGGCGAGCTGGACCGCCTGGTGCGGGGCCGGCCGTGGCAGGTGGCGGTGGGCCGCCCGCACCCGGGCGTCTACGGCATCGCCCGCTCGTACGAGGAGGCCCGGGAGGCGCTCACCACGGCGCGCCGCCTGCACAGCGCGGCATCCGTGATCGACGCGCACGACCTGCTGATCTACCGCGTGCTGCTGCGCGACCAGCCCGCCATGGTCGACCTGGTCCGGGCGGTGCTGACGCCGCTGGCCCAGGCGCGTGGCGGCGCCGAGCCGCTGCTGGACACGCTCACCGAGTACTTCGCCTGCGGCGAGGTGTCGACCGAGGCCGCCCGCCGGCTGCACGTGTCGGTGCGCACCGTCACCTACCGGCTGGCCCGGATCCGGGCGTTGAGCGGCTACGACCCGGCCGACGCGCGGGACCGGTTCACGCTGCACGCCGCCGTGCTCGGCGCGCGGGCACTGGACTGGCCGCGCCGGCCGCTGCCGGCGTAGGGCCGCCCGCCGGCCCGGGTCCGCCGCCGGTGTGACAGGCGGCTCAGGCCGGTACGGCGACCAGCTCCGGGAAGCCGAGCAGGTTGGCCAGGGCCGACGCCTCGTCACGGGTGAGCGTGAGCGTGACCATGCGGTCCGGGTCGTCCGGGTCGTCGTGGACGACGTCGCGCCGGTCGCCCACCTGGTAGTCGATCACCCCGATGCGACGGCCCTCCTCGGTGACCAGCGTGTGCCGGACCCCGATGCCGGGGAGGTTCGTACGTTCGATGATCACGGGGACCTCCTTCGCACGCGGCCGCCGGGACCGGCCGGAGCCGGCCGGAGCTAGGGCGACGCGGTGGACGTTCGAGCTGAGCTCGCGTTCTCCATGTGTCAACCATAGCCAGGGGGTATGGGCGGATCCGGGTTCCGGCGACCGGCAATCATCGCGCCCTTTGTTGGCCGGTGGCGCGCAGTGCCGCGCGTGACGTTCCCGGCGACGCTGGAGGTCCGAGGCGGTACCCGAGTAGCGAGGAGGTGGTGAGCATGACCCGCACGTCGATGGCTCCGCCACCGGTGTTCGCCGGTCTCCTCGCGTCCCGATCTGCAAGCGGCGACCAGAAGCGCGTCTGAGCCCTCCGGCCGCCGGCGTCGTCGAGTGAATCCGACGCCCGCGGCCCCGGCCACGCCCCTCCCCCGCACGTCCACCGCCCGTTGGGCACCCTGATCCGAAAGAGGTCGGAATGCCGCACCCTGTCACCGCCATTCGCCCACCGGTCCGTACCGGCATGCTGATCGGCCGCTCCCACGGCAGCCGCCCGCCGGTCACCGTCGACGCGGCGCCGATCGCCGTCGACCTGGGCAGCAGCCTGCTGCGGATCTGGCTCGGACCGGGCCGGACGCTGAGCGTCCCGCTCGGCCACGGCCTGCGCAGCCCGGTCGTGCGGCGCGGCCGGATCATCGACGGCCCGGCCTGCGTCTCCGAGCTGCGGCGGATCCTGCGCGACCACCGCACCCCGGTCCCGGTCGGCGCGCTGGTCGTGGCCTGCCGTCCGGTGCTCGCCGCGCCGGCCGAGCAGGAGGCGACCCGCCGGGTGCTCACCGCCGTGCTCGCGCCGTCCCGGCTGCTGTTCCTCGACAGCGTCCGGGCGGGCGCCATCGGCGCCGGCGCCGCCGCCGGCACCCTGCTGGTCGCCGACATCGGCGCCCAGCTCACCGAGGTGGCGCTGCTGACGGACGGCCGGGTGGTCGCCGCCCGCCGGGCCGACGTCGGCACGCGGGACCTCAACCACGCGACGACCGCCGCCATGCTCGCCGACACCACCGCCCGGCTGGTACGCGAGCTGCGACAGGACGCGACGCTACGGCCCGTGGTCCGCGACGCGCTGGCCCGTGGCCCGATCGTCATCGGTGACGGTGCCACCCGGCCCGACGTGACCGCCCGCCTGGTCGCCACGCTCGGCGCGACGGTGCACCGCGCCGCGTCACCCCGCACCGCGGCGCTGACCGGCGCCGGCATGGCCGCCATCTCGGCCCTGCGACACCCGCACGACACCCCGCGCCGCCCGGAAAGGAGCGCCTGATCATGACGCACGCCCTCAACCGCACCGACACGCTGCGCGAACTGCTGGACCGGCAGTTCGGCGAGTACACCGACCAGCTCACCGAGCTGACACTGCACACGCGGCAGCCCGACTACGGCGGCCACGACCCGGACACGCTGCGCCGGCTCGTCGAGACCGCCCGGCAGGGGATCGCGGACACCGCCCAGGCGCTGAAGCGGATGTCCGAGGGCACGTACGGCGTCTGCGAGCGGTGCGGGCAGGACATCCCGACCGCCCGCCTGGAGATCCTGCCCTCGGCCCGCTTCTGCGTGCCGTGCCAGCAACGTCGCTGAGCACGCGCGGGGCTGTCGGGGCGGGCGCCGGCCGGTAGCGTCACCGCCATGGATGTCGATGACGTCGCCGGCCGGCTCGGCGTGCCCGCCGAGGAGGTCGACCGGGTGCACCGGCTCGCCGGTGACCTGCCCTCCGCGCCGCTGCCCGGCCGGGCGGACGCACCAGCCCTGCTGGCCCGGCTCGCGGTACGCCCCGACGACGCCGCCGAGATCCTCGCGGGCTGGCCGGAACCGGGGTCGCCACTGTGGACCCCGGAGCTGCGCTGGCTGCTCGACCGCTCGATCGCCCTGGTCCGCGCCGACCTCGGCGGCCACGCCTGGCTGCCGCCGGGCCCGGCGCTGCCGCGCGAGCGGGGTCCGGCCTGGCGGCACCTCTACGTCTACGCGTACCTCGCACTGGTCGACGTGGTCCGGGCCTACCACAGCGACCACGGCGTCCCCGACGACGTGTCCTGGGCGACGCTCGCCGACCTGGGCAACAACCTCGCCGTCGACCGGCGGATGAACGGCGAGGGCTGGCCGGTCATGCAGTGCTGGCTGACGCTGCACGCGCGCGGCGGCCTCTACGAGCTGGGCCGGCTCCAGCACCAGCGCGGCGACGCCGAGGCGATCGACCTGCACATCCCGGACTCGGGACCGCTGACCCCGGAGGCGGTCGACGCGTCGCTGGACCGGGCCCGCGCGTTCTTCCCGCGCCACTTCCCGGGCGAGCGCTACACCGCGTTCTCCTGCGGCTCCTGGCTGCTCGACCCGCAGTTGCGCGAGTACCTGCCGGAGGACTCCAACATCGTCCGGTTCCAGCGGCGGTTCACGCTGGAGCCCTACCAGGAGCTGCCCGGGCTCGACGGCGACGTCGAGGTGCTGCGGTTCGTGTTCCGCACCCTGGACACGCCGCTGGACCGGCTGCCGCGCCGTACCGTGCTCCAGCGCGCGGTGATCGACCACATCCGGGCGGGTCGCCACTGGCAGTGGCGCCGGGGCTGCTTCCCGATCGGCGGCCCGGCCGGGCGGTAGCCGTACCGGGTCCGGCGTGACCGGCTACGACGGTCAGTCGGGGTGGCGGCGGGCGGCATAGGCCCGGACCTTGGCGCGATTGCCGCACGTGGCCATGCTGCACCAGCGACGCCGGCCCCGGGGGTCCAGGAACAGCCATCCGCAGTCGGCGGCCGGACAGGCGCGCACCTCGGTGCGGGCCGGCGAGGTGAGCAGGTCGGCCGCGGCCCGGGCACCGGACAGCAACGGCAGGCGCAGCCCGGCGTCGTCGGGCAGCGTCCAGTGGGCGATCCCGTCCGGGCCGGTCTCCAGGACGGATGCGGCGGCAGCCGCCCGGGCCGGTCCGGCGACCCGCCGGAAGGCCGCGGTGTCGGCCGGGTCGAGCAGGACGTCGTGCAGCGCGGTGCGCAGCTCCCGGGTCTCCGCCAGCACCTCGCCCGCAGCGGACGGCCGGCGGCGGCCCGCCTCCCGCAGGCGGCCGACGACGGCCGGGGCGAGCAGCCCGACGTGACCGGCCCACACCGCGAGCCGGTCGTAGTCACGCAGCCAGTCCCGTTCCGGGCTCGGGGGCGCGGCCCAGCCGGCCCAGGTGTTGCAGAGTTCCAGCGCGGGATGGCCGCCGACGGGGATCGGCATCGGATAGCCCTCGACGTTCACCCAGTGCATGCCGACAGTGTGCCTTGACGCGGCCGCGATAACCAGTCAATGTCATCACACCGGTTAATCGTCTCCTACTGGTTAGGTGATGCCATGCGCCCCGGAAAGACAGTCGGTCGGTTCCTGCTCGGCATGCTCGTCGCGGCCGCGGCCCTCGTGGCCGCTCCGCCCGGTCCGGCGCTCGCGTACGGCGACGCGGCCCCGGCCACCCGGTCGAGCGGCCGGCCCGAGCCCTGGCGTCCGTCGATCCAGGAGGACTGGACCGGTCCGGCGGGCCGCTACTGCTCCTTCCCGCTCCAGGTCCGCGTCGTCTCCCAGGACGTCCGGGTCCGGGTGCTCGCCCGGTACGCCACCGGCGCCGTCCGGCGCGAGGAGTACGCCGGGCCGCTGACCGTCGAGTTCGCCGACGCCGACACCGGACGGGCGGTGCGCCGCGACGCGGGCGGCTCCGGCCTGCTGGAGTACCGGCCCGACGGCGGGTGGCTGCGCTACACCATCGTCGGGCCGGCCGGGTTCGGCTTCCGCCCCGGAGACCACTACCGGCGTGGCTACTACATCCTCGACGGACTGCACGTGATCTCGGTCGATCCGGACGGCACCCGTGCGCTGACGCTGGGAATCGGGCGGCAGGACGACATCTGCCTGGCACTCGGCGACCGAGCCGCCTGACCCGGCTGCCCGCGACGGTGGTGGGTGGGATGACCGACGTACGGCTGTCGGTGCTCGGGCCCCTGGTCGCGCACCGCGACGGCGCGGACGTGCCGCTCGGCGGCCGCCGGCAGCGCATGGTGCTCGCCACGCTGCTGGTCGCGCGGGGACGGATGCTGCCCGCCGAGCGGCTGCGGGACCTGGTCTGGAGCGACGGCCGGCGGACGGCCGGAGCGGCGACCCTGCACGGCTACGTGGCCGCGCTGCGGCGGGCGCTCGAACCGGACCGGCCGCCGCGCTCACCGGGCCGGGTGCTGCGCCGCGAAGGGCCCGGGTACGCCCTGCGGGTGCCGCCCGAGCAGGTCGACGCGGAACGGTTCGCCGCGCTCGTCGCGCACGGCGTCACCCTGCTGGACCGGGGTCATGCCGCCGCGGCCCTGCCCGGTCTGACCGGTGCGCTCGGGATGTGGCGCGGGCCGGCGTACGCCGATCTGGCGGAGGCGCCGTTCGCGCTGCCGGAGATCGCCCGCCTGGAGGGAATGCGGGCCGCCGCCGCCGAGTCGCGGCTGGCCGCGCTGCTCGCGCTGGGGCGGCACACCGGGATCCTCGGCGAACTGGAGGCGCTCGTGCTGGAGCAGCCGTTGCGGGAGCGCGGCTGGGAGATGCTGGCGGTCGCGCTGTACCGGGCCGGCCGGCAGGGCGACGCGCTCGCCGTCGTACGCCGCGCGCGGGCCCGACTCGCCCGGGACCTCGGGGTCGACCCGGGAGGTGGACTGCTGCGCCTGGAGACGGCGATCCTCCGCCAGGACACCGCTCTCGACCTCGTGCCCGACCCGGCCGCGCCGCCGGAACCACGAGGTGACGGCGGCGATCCCAGTGGGATCCCAGTCGGCGCCGGCACCGTGGGCGGCACGACCATCCACAGTGAAGGGGGACGGCATGCGCGGGCTGCGACCGATGACCGAGGCGGATCCGGAGTTCGAGGTCAACGTCAAGAACAACTACGTCGACTGCGTCGATCTGCCGGCCGCACGTACCCGGCAGCGGCTGCCGCTGCCCGAGGTAACCGCCGCCGAGCCGGCCGGCGCGGGCCGGGACCGGTCGCCGGAGCCCCGGTGACCCGATCGGCCGGGCTCGCGCCCCGGTGGCGGGCGTGGGCCGCCGAGAACCTGGCCCTCGGCGTACCGGCCGCCGAGGTCCGGGAGGCGTTGCTGGCCGCCGGGCTGCCCGTGCCGGAGGTCGACGAGGAGCTGACCGGCGCGCCCGGGCACCCGTACTTCCGGGCCTGCCTGCGCCTGGCCCGGGAGTACGCCTGGACGGAGTCCCTGCTCGACCTCTACGGCGATCTCCGCTCGGCGCAGCTGGCCGGCGGGCTGGAACGGCGCTCCGACCTGTCCCCCACCGAGTTCTTCGACAGGTACTACGCCGCCAACCGTCCGGTGATCCTGGCCGGCGCGGTCGACGACTGGCCGGCGCGGCGGGAATGGACGACGGCCCGGCTGCGGGACCGGCTCGGCGCCGTCGAGGTCGAGGTGATGACCGGACGGGACAGCAACCCGGAGCACGGCTGGCAGCACGACGCGCACCGGACCCGGATGACGTTCGCCGACTACCTCACCCTGGTCGAGACGGGCGGGGAGACGAACGACCACTACATGGTCGCGCGCAACGACAACTGGCAGCACGGACTCGAACCGCTGGCCCAGGACATCAGGCCGGTGCACGGGATCATCGATCCGGCTCTGCTGCCGGAGACGGTGACCCTGCTGCTGGGGCCGGCCGGCACGGTCACCGCCCTGCACCACGACAACATGAACATCCTGCTGTGCCAGGTGATGGGCCGCAAACACGTCCGTCTGGTGCCGTCCTATCAGCGCGGGCGGGTCTATCCCCGTGGCGGGACGTACAGCCGGGTCGACGCCGCGCGGCCCGACCTCGGCCAGCACCCGCTGTACGAGCGGGCCACCGTCCTGTCGGAGGTGCTGGAGCCGGGTGACGCGCTGTTCGTACCGGCCGGGTGGTGGCACTGGGTACGGGCCCTGGACGTCAGCGCCACGGTGAGCCTGCACCACTTCCGGGTGCCCGGCGGCAATCACTACCTGCACCCGCCGCTGGTGCGCGGCGAGCCCTGACGGCGGCGGATGCCGGGGGCGCCCGTGCCGGTGCCCCCGGCATCCGGTCTATCCCTTGTCCCGCTCCGGTGGCGGGTCCGGGATCTCGTCCACGGCCAGTCCGGGTGGTCCGGTCGGTGGCGGATCGCGTACGTCGGCGCGGTACCGCACGGCCGGCGGCTCACCGGCCGACGGCACCGGTCCCGCGGTGAGGGCGATGGCGGCCAGCATCATGACGATCACCGACCTCCGCATGCGTCACCTCCTCTCGTCGTCGCCGCACGGGCGACACCGGGAGGCACGCCCGGCAGCCAGCCTGCGCCCGCCCACTGGGATCCGGCTGGGAACACGGCGACGCCGGTCAGCCGCCCGGCGAACGGACCGTCACCTGCGCTCCACCGGCCAGCCAGTCGTCGAGCGCGGCCTGGTCGCCGAACAGCAGCACCGGCGGCCCGGCCGGGTCGGCCGCCCAGGCCCGCAGGCGCCGGCGTGCCCGGCCGAACCCGGTCAGGTGCCACACCAGAATCGAGTCCCGGGACAGCACGCTGCGCAGCGTCTCCCGGTTGCCGTTGCAGATCAGCTCCCCGCCGGCCAGCCGCCGCAGCGTGCGCCGCAGCAGCCGCCGGAACGAGACCCCGCGCGGAAGGTCCAGGCCGATCACCAGGTCGGCGCGGGCGAGGACCACGTCCCGCCAGCCGTGGTACGCGCCGTCGAGGATCCATCTGTCGCGCCGGCAGATCGCCTCGATCCGGCGACGCTGCTCGGCCACCGGCACCTCGACCCAGCCGGGCTCCCACAGCAGGTCGTCGACCGGATACCAGGGCAGGCCGAACCGCTGCGCCAGATGCGCGGCGAGCGTCGACTTGCCGGAGCCGTGGATCCCCTCGACCAGGATGCGGGCCGGGGCGGTCATGGCAGCAGCGTAGGCACCGCGCGCACCCGGCGCGATCCGGGCGGCCCGGTCAGTGCGCGACGGCGACCGCCGGCGCCGCCTCCAGGCCGGCGAGCCGGGACGGCCGCACGATCACCAGCAGCACCACCAGCGCCGCCACCATCCCGCCGGCCACCACCAGCGCCATCGCCACCGCGCCGGTGCCGAGTACGCCCACCAGCGGCGCGGCCACCGCGCCCACGCCGAACTGCACCGCGCCGAGCAGGGCCGAGGCGGTGCCGGCCGCCTCCCCGTGGCGGGACAGCGCCAGCGCCGGGGCGTTCGGCATCGCCAGGCCCGCCGCCGCCAGCACCAGCCACAGCGACACCAGCAGGGCGGGCAGCCCACCGAAGCCGGTCGCGGCGAACACCACCAGGGCCAGCCCGGCCACCGTGCCCGCCGCCAGCGAGGTCACCAGGATCCACTGCGACGGGTAGCGCCGGAGCAGCCGCACGTTGTACTGGGTGGCACCGATCAGGCCGATGGCGCCCGCGCCGAACGCCAGGCCGAACTGCTGCTCGTCGAGCCCGTACCCGTCCTGCAACACGAACGACGACCCCGCGACGTACGCGAACAGGGCGGCCATGGCCAGCCCGGCGACCAGGACCAGCCCGACGAAGACCCGGTCCCGCAGCAGCCCGCCGTACGTCCGAACGGTCGCGACGACTCCGCCGCGCCGTCGCCGGGCGGGCGGCAGCGTCTCGGGCAGCGCGATCGTGGCCAGCACGACGAGCAGCACCCCGAAGACGGCCAGGACCACGAACACGCCGCGCCAGTCGGTCCACCGCAGCACGCCGCCGCCCAGCGTCGGGGCCAGGACCGGGGCCGCGCCCATCACCAGCAGCAGCCGGGACAGCAGGGTGGCGAACGCCGCGCCGCTGAACAGGTCACGCACCACCGCCATCGCCACCACGGCGGTCGCGGCGACGCCGAGGCCCTGCACGACGCGCAGGACGCCGAGGACGGCGACGTTCGGGGCGACCACGCACAGCGCCGACGCCACGATGTGCAGCAGGAGGCCGGCGATCAGCGGGCGGCGCCGCCCGACCGCGTCCGACAGCGGCCCGATCAGCAGCTGCCCCACGGCCAGCCCGGCGAGCGTGCCGGTGAGCGTCAACTGGACCGCCGCCGACGTGGTCGCGAAGTCCGTGACGATGGCGGGCAGCGCGGGCAGGTACATGTCGATGGTCAGCGGACCCACGGCGATCAGCGACCCGAGGACCAGCACGAGCTTCAGCCGCTGGCCTCGGCTCATCAGGTCACCGGGGGTGGGCGTCGGGGCGGCATCGGTCGTCTGGGGCGTCCCGGCCCGGTCGTGCGACCGGGCGCGGGAGGGTGCGGCACTCACACAGTGAGTCAAATGCGCCCCCGGTGATCACATTCCCGTCTCGGCGAGAGGTAACGCAGGTCACGCACCTGCCCACCGTTGCGGCACGCCGCCGGACAGGGGCCGGCGGCGCTGCCGGCGGGGCGGCGGGGCTCAGTTCCAGGGGGCGGTCGGGAACCAGCCCACGCCGAAGAGTGCCGGCACGCGTACGTCCCAGTAGACGATGAGGAACACGCCGACGAGCACCAGCGCGACGCCCGACAGCACGGTGCCGCGCCGGCTCGGGGCGGTGAGCAGGCGCCCGCCGGTCAGCCTCGACGCGATCACCACGACGAGGACCATCACCAGCATGTTGCCGAGCGTCTGCAGGCCGAAGACGGCCGCGCCGTACGCCGGGTTGTCGTCGGCCACCGCGTAGAGGAAGAGTTTGTGGAACAGCGGGAACGGGCGGCCGATCAGGAAGGCGCCGATGATGACGCCCAGCGCGACCAGGCGGGCCCGCGGCCGCCCCGCGAACGGGTCCGGAACCAGCTTCAACGCCGCCAGGCCGAGGTAGAGCAGGGCCAGGCCGGCCAGCCCGAAGACGACGGACGCCTGCACGAGCCGCACCGGTACGCCCCCGGCCGTGGTCGCGGTGGACAGCTGCGGCAGACGGTCCCCGAGCAGCACGCCCACGGCGCCGTAGGTCAGCGCGACAGCCATGCTGCCGGCGGTGAGCCAGCCCAGCGGGGCGAGCAGTCCGCGCAGTCCGGACCTCGTCGTCTCCCTGGTGACCTGCGGGACCATCCCGAACGCGGCGACGTTGCAGGCGGTGAACGTACCGGCGAGCCCGGACACGAAGGCGAAGGCGAGCCCGGCGACGGAGCCGCCGATCGCCGTCGCCTTCGCGTCGTGACCCAGGAGCGAGTTGGCGATGTTGTCGCCGATCACCGAGTCGACGAAGGTGAACGACCAGGCGACGGCGAGCAGCACCCCGGCCACCGCGCCCGCCACGGCGAAGCCGAGGGCCGCGGACGTGCGGCCCTGCGGTGTCGCGTCGACGGTGACTACCGGGACTGCTCCCCGGTCGGCTACGGACATGGTTCCTCCTCGATGGGTGATCGGTTACGGGAGACGCACACCCGGCACCGCGGGTGTGTGGAGCGATGGCACCGGGCCGTCCGGGCCGCAGATGTGCAGCCCGATCCGCCCGTGTACGCCGTGACGCTGGTTGACGGCCTGGAGGAGCACGGCCAGCGACTCCAGCTCCCGGGCGTGCTCGAGCCCGCCGACGTCGATCGGCGCGAAGCCGAGCCGGGACAGCAGCGCACCGGCGACCCCCTTCGCCCCGGCGTCGTCGCCGGCCAGCGGCAGGGAGACCGGCAGCCCGCCGCAGAGCGGCTCGCCGACCATCGCCGCGGGCACGGTGTTCAGCGCCTTGACGACGTGCCAGCCGGGGGATGCCGCCGCCGCGATCAGGTGGGCCCCCGACGAGCCGGGCGGCACCTCCTCGCCACCGAGGGCCGGATTGGTGACGTCCAGGAGCGGACGGCCCCGGCCCGGCACCGGGGTCTCGGTCAGCACCCGGCACGCCGGACCGAGCGGCACGGCGAGCACGACGAGTGAGGCCCGTTCGAGGACGACGCGGATGTCGGCGGCGAAGGCCCCCGGTACGCCGGCGGTGGCGGCGGCCGCCGCGCCGGGTGTCCGTCCGGCGAGCAGCACGCTGCAGCGCGCGGCGGCGACCGCGCGGGTGACGGCGGCACCCATCCGCCCGCAGCCGATGACTCCGACTGTCATCGGACCCACACTCCCGCCGCGGAACGGCGGTAGACGGCGAGCGCGGCCGCCAGGTCGGCGGGCACCGGTGCCGGCTGCAACTGGCCGTCGACCCGCTCCATGACGGCCACCGTCTGCCGGCCCCGCGCGATCAGCTCGGCGGGAGCGCCGTCCGGGCGGACCCGGCGATAGTCGAAGCCCATCGTGATGCGGTTGCCGTTGAGTTCGACGAGCGACATCTCGATCTCGACCGTGTCGAAGGCGTGGCTCTCGGCGTAGAACTCGACCGACATCGACACGGTGACCAGTGCCAGCCCGTCCGAGAGGGCGGCGAGCACGGAGGGCGCCTGCTCGGCGAGGAAGTGCTCCCGGCAGTGACCCTGCCAGTGGGCGTAGTGGGCGAAGTAGACGTTCCCCACCAGGTTCGTCTCGTCGAACGTCACCCGGTGCCGGTAGCGGTAGACCGGGGCGCTCATGCCGGCGTCCCCACGCACACCGCCACCTGCCGCGCGTCCCCGGCGGTCCGCAGCAGCACGCTGCTCAGCACGTGGTCACCGCTGCGCAGGCCGAGCGTGCCGGACGGCTCCCGGCCGGTGAACACCAGCGGCGCCGAGGGCCCGAGCCCGAGCTTGCGGGTCACCTCTATCGCCGTCCACACGCGGACGGCCGCGACGGCCTCGTCCTCCCCGGACTCGGCGGCGAGCCGCACGGCGAGGGCCCGGTGCCGTTCCTCCAGCGGCGGCGGGCGGTCGTCCACACGTTCCCAGTCGACGCCGACCGGACCCGGGGCCACCGTCACGAGCACGAGGTCGTCGAGGTGGCTGGCCGAGACGCCACCGCCACCCGGCGCCGTGACCCGACCGTCGCCGGCGTGCCGTGCGCCCGCGGGCTCGCCCAGCGCGGCGCCGGCGAGCCAGTCGGCCAACCGGAGGGTCGGTCCGCCGTCGCCGCGCGTCGCGGGGAGCACCGCGGCGTCGATGCCCGGATGCCGGTGCCGCAGCCGCCGGGCCACTGCCGGACCGGCGAGGAACGCCGGCATCTCGGACCAGCCGATCTCGGCCACCGAGCGCAGGACCAGCCCCGTCCACTCCTCGACCGGGCGTCCCGACTCGTCGGTCACCAGCACGTCGTAGACGAACTCGGCACCGTCCTCCGCGCGCTGCCGGGCGGTGACGGTGAGCACGCCGGACGGCCGGTGCCACACGGTGATCCGCTCGACGGAGACCGGAAGCACGCGCCGGTCCGGGACGCAGCCCTGCAGCCCGTGCAGCACGGCGTCACGGGCGCCCGGGTCGCCGAGCCGCAGCGACGCGTCGAGGTACATGCCGAACCACGCGGTGCCGGGTTCGGCGCGGACCGAGAACACGCACCGGTACGCGCTCAGCGCGTGATATCCGCGCACCCGCCGGAACGCGGGCCCGTGGAAGTAGAGGCCGCCGTAGAGGCCCGCCGCCGGCAGGCCCGGCTCCCCGAGCCGCACGGCCGGCGCCGCCGGATCGGGTGCCGGCACGGCGCCGGTGGTCACGACCGCCGCGAAGTGGTCCACCGCGAAGCCGGTGTCGTCGCTGCGCAGCGCGGTCTCCACCCGGCCGTCGTCATGGACCAGCGCCGCGACCCGGATGTCGCGCCGGTCGGTCACCGTCACCGGCCGTTCGAGCCGTACGCCGGTGAGGCGCACCGGTGTCCCCGGCGCCCCGGTGAGCGCTGTGGCGGCCTGCGTCATCGCCTCCAGGCCCAGCACGGCGGGCAGCAGCGGGACACCGTCGACGACGTGGTCGGACAGGTAGGGGTCGGTGCCGGCGGTCAGGGTGGCGCCGAGGACGCTCTCCACTCCCGGCGTCAGCGCCAGCACCCGCTCGGCGAACCGCCCGCCGGTGCGGTCGTCGTCGCGGTAGCGCAGGGTCGGTCCGGCGGGCAGCCGGCCGGCGGCCAGCACGCACGGCCCGGTGTCCGGCGCCGCCAGCAGGCGCAGCAGCAGGTCGGTGCCGGCCGGGACGCTGATCGGTTCGAGCCCGTCGCGCACCAGCGCGTCGAGGACGCCGAGGCGGACCCCCATGCCGACGCCCGACCAGGCCGACCACTGCACCGTCAGCCAACGGGTGCGGGGCCGCTCCCGCGTCAGCTCCGCGCAGCGCCGGGCGAGCCACTCGTTGGCGACGGCGTACTCCGACTGGCCGGTCAACCCGGTGCGGCCGATGACGGATCCGAAGGCGACGGCGAAGCGCAGATCGTCGCCGAGGGCCGCGACCAGGTGGTCGAAGCCGTCGGCCTTCGGTGCCAGCGTCGCGCGGAGACCCTCGACCGTCACGTCCTCGATCCGCCGGGGCGTGTTGTGGCCGGCGGCGTGCAGCAGCCCGCGTACCGGTCCGTACCGCTCCTGGGCGGCGGTGACGGCGGCGGTGACGGCTTGCCCGTCGCTGACGTCGACGGCGTGGTAGCCGGCGGTGATCCCGAGCGCGGTGAGCCGGTCCAGGCCGGCCCGGACCTCCGGGTCCGTGCCGGGGCTGCGCCCGAAGAGCACCGCCGTGGCGCCGGTGGCCTGGCACACCTCGGCGGCGCACTCCAGCCCGATGCCCTTCGCCCCGCCGGTGACCAGCAGCACGTCGCCGGAAGCCAGCGGAATGCGCTCGTCCCGGCGGGACAGCGCGAGCGGGGCGGCGACCCGGGTGGTGCGGACACCGTCCTCGTCGTAGACGGCCTCGACGTAGCCGGTCCAGTCGACGGACGCCTCGGCGACGAGCTTGAGGCAGCGGTCGTCCACCGGGGTCTCGGCGACCATCACCGCGGCGCCCGGCCGCTCCATGGCGATGCTGCGGCCGACCGCGGCGCCCACGCCGCCGTGGTGCAGCACCACGAGCGGCAGCCCGTCGGCAGCGGTGGCGCGCAGCGCGGTCACGACCAGCTCCGCCGGCACCGTGAGGCCCGGTGGCAGCAGCAGCAACCGCGCGTCCGGGGTGTCGGCGAGCGGGAAGTGCTCGGCCACCCCCTTGCTCAGCGGGTGGTCCTCGGTGCCGAGCACCGTCCACCCGCGCCGGGCGCCCGGCCTGGCCGTCGGGGCGGCCGACTCGACGAACCGGTCGGTGAAGGCGCGCACCCAACTGGCGATGCCGGCCGGTGGGGCGTCGACCTCCCCTGCCGCGGGCAGCGTGGCGAGCATCGCGGCGAGCTGGTCGATGGTGGCGTCGGCCAGGGCGGCCGGGACCGCGGGCGCCGACCGGCCGACCGCCGCGGCGGCGTCCACGGCGAGCTGGCTGACCCGCAGCGAGCTGAGGTGCAGGTCGGCGACGAGCCGGGTGTCCGGGCGCAGCGTGGCCGCGTCGAGTTCGACCATGGCCGCCACCCGCCGGGTGACGGCGCTCAGCAGGTCGGTGTCGTCCGCGGTGACCACCGGCGGGGCTGGCGTCGGCGTGACGGGCGCGGGACGGGGACGAGGCGGCTGCGGCGTCCGTGCCGGCCCGCCCGTGCCCTCGCAGGGGTTGCGCAGGAAGACCGGCCGCCAGTCCGGCGTGAGCCGGCGGCACGCCCGGCGCGCGTAGTACGCGCCCACGTCCGGCCCGGCGCCCGTCGCGAACAGCGCGGCGGTCACCGTCGCGATGCCGTGCGGGCCGGGCGCGCCCGAGTCGAGAGCCACCACCCGGGCGTCCGGCAGGTCCGCGGCCAGCCCGGCCAGCACGGCACCGGGGCCCACCTCGATCAGCAGGTCGGTTCGCGCGGCCAGGCGCGCCAGCGCGTCGCGGAAGCGGACCGGCTCGACGAGCTGACGGGTGAGCAGGTCGGCGAGGTCGGTGCCGGTGCCGAGCCAGTCGCCGGTCACCGTGGAGCAGACCGGCCGTCGTGGTGCCCGCCCGGCGAGTCCGGTGAGGTGATCCCGCAGGGCGAGGCTCGCGGGGGCCATCAGCGGCGAGTGGAAGGCGTGCGAGACCGGCAGTGCGGTGGCCCGCAGGCCGGCGGCCGGGGCGCCGGCGACGAACCGGGCCACCTCCGCGGCCGGGCCGGACACGGTGCACTGCTCCGCGCTGTTCTCCCCGGCGACCACGAGCGGGCCCGGGCGGAGCAACTCGCGGACCCGGTCCGCGGGCCCGGCGACGGCGGCCATCGCGCCGCGACCCGGCGCGTCGCTCATCAGGCGGCCGCGAACGCGGACCAGGTCGAGGGCCTCCTTGTCGTCCAGCGCCCCCGCCCAGCACAGCGCGCCGATCTCGCCGAGGCTGTGCCCGGCGGCCGCCTCGGCCTCCACGCCCAGCCGGCGCAGCCAGGCCAGACCGGCGAGCGAGGCCCGCAGGATGGCGGGCTGGGCGACTGCGGTGTCCGGAACGCCGCCCGCCGCGATCTCGACCTCCGAGTCGTACCCGGCGAGCGGCCCGTCGAGCAGTTCCCCCAGCGCGCCCGCGTCCGGACGGACCGGGGATCCCTGTCCGGAGAACAGGTAGCCGATCCGGGGTGCCGCGCCGGCGCCGAGGAAGACACCGGCCTCCGGGTCGAACAGCTCGGTGTCCGCGTCGGCCAGCGCGGTCACGGCGCGCCGGGCGGCGTGGACCAGGCCGTCCGGGTCGCGTACCACGGCGGCGAACCGGACGGCGCCCGCGGCGACCGGCTCCGCGGCCAGCGTGGCCGCGAGATCACCCAGTTCCGCCCGGGACAGCCGGCCGGCCAGATCGGCCAGGTCGGTCAGCCGCGCGGCCAGGGCCGCACGGTCGGCCGCCGCGCACACCACCACCTCGTGGGACGGCAGGGGGCGGGCGGCCCGGCGCTCCGCGTCGGTGACGACCCGGCGGGTGGTGGGCGAGATCCCGCCCAGCACCACGTGGGCGTTGATGCCGCCGAAGCCCATGGCGCTGACGGAGGCGTACCGGTCCGGGCCGG
The DNA here is from genome assembly GCF_049538395.1 of Micromonospora sp. AB353. Classification (NCBI taxonomy): domain Bacteria; kingdom Bacillati; phylum Actinomycetota; class Actinomycetes; order Micromonosporales; family Micromonosporaceae; genus Micromonospora; species Micromonospora sp. AB353. The sequence continues at coordinate 16,323 of NZ_JBMVFV010000088.1, forward strand.
GCCACGGCGTCGGCTCGTCGGTCACCACCAGCGGCGACCCGGCGGCGGCCAGTGCGGGATGCGGTGACTCGCAGCCGGTGGTCGGGGGGATCACCTGATGGTGGATCGCGAGTACGGCCTTGATCATCCCGGCGACCCCGGCCGCCGCCTTGGTGTGCCCGATGTTCGCCTTCACGCTGCCGAGCACCGCCGGGAGCCGGCGGCCGGCGTGCAGGTCGCGCAGCGCGGACAGTTCGGTCTCGTCGCCGACAGCGGTGCCGGTGCCGTGCCCCTCCACGAACGACACCTGCTCGGGGGTGAGACCCGCCCGGTCGTACGCGCGCCGCAGCGCGAGCAGCTGGCCGGCGGGCTCGGGCCGGGTCAGCCCGCCGTTGCCGTCCGACGACGTGCCCCAGCCGTGCAGCCGCGCGTACGGCCGCAGGCCGTGTTCCGCGGCGAAGTCCTCACGGCACAGGACCAGGATCCCGCAGCCCTCCCCCGGCAGGAACCCGGTCGGCCGTGAGTCGTAGATCCGCATGTCGCCGGTGGCCAGCGCACCCACGCGGGCGAAGCCGACCAGTTCCAGCGGATCGAGGCTGAGGTCCACACCACCGGCCAGCGCCACGTCGAGATCGCCGTCGGCGAGCATCCGGGCGGCCGTGGCGACCGCCATCAGCGACGAGGCGCAGGCGGCGTCGACCGTGTAACCGGTGCCGTGGAAGTCGAAGTGGTTGCAGATCCGGCCGGCGATGGTGTTCGACAGGGCCCCGGCGAGCGTCTCCTCGCCCGGCGGCGGGAACGGCTCCTTGAACCGGTCCTCCGCGGTGGCGAGCAGCTTCTCCCGTTCGGCGTCCGACAGGTCCAGCCCCGCCAGCGTCTCGGCGAGCAGCCGCTGCACGTAGGGCCAGCGCAGGCGGAGCCCGTTGGCACGGCTGAACTCGCCGGTCATCGAGTTGCCGAGCATCACGCCGACCCGGTCGTTGGGCAGGCCCGCACCCGCCGGGCAGCCGGCGTCGGCGAGCGCGTCCGCGGCCACCTCCAGGGCCAGCCAGTGGGTCAGGTCGACCGCCCGGAAGACCTCACCGGGCACGTGGAAGCGGGACCGGTCGAACACCCAGTCGCTGAGGACGGCGGCGCGGTCGACGTACGTGTGGTCGACCTCGTCGCGGCCGGGCCGGTGGTAGTCGGCGACCGGCAGCCGCTCCGGCGGCAGGGGCCGGAAGGCACGCCGGCGCCCGAGCACCGTCTGCCAGAGCTGCCCCGGGTCCGTGGCGTCCGGGTACCGGCAGGCCATGCCCACCACGACGATCGGGGCTCTCGTGCCGGTCATGCCTGGGCTCCGACCGGGACGGCGGGCTGGGAGGCGCTTTCCGGCGCACCGGGTCCGGTGACCGGCTGCCGCCGCTCGCGGATCCGGCGGGCGACCACGATCACCACCCAGCGGCCGGCGCACACGGTGGTGAGCGCGAAGAACAGCCCGAACTCGATGTGCAGGAGCACGAGCGTGCCGTACACCGCCGCGGTGGCCAGACCGAACACGACCTGCCGGCGCGGCGCGTGCGGGGTGGTTCCGGGGTCGGTGATCATGTAGTTGGTGAACAGGACGAACGCCACGCCGGTCATCGGCAGGAGCGCCGCCACCAGCGCATGGTCGAAGATCACCGACCGCAGCACCGCCTGCGCGGCGAAGCCCGCGACCCAGGCGGCGACCAGCGGTCCGCGCCGGGTCAGCTTGGCGTTGAGCATCGTGCCGGCGGCCAGGATCGCGCCGGGCACCACCCAGTCCCAGATCCCGTTGATGTTCGCGGTGAACTGGTACGGCGGTGCGATCCCCACCCAGGTGAAGCACAGCAGCGTCACGACGATGCCGAAGTTGCTCGGGTTGAGGACGTGCTTCGCCGGTCCCCCGGCGGTGAAGCGCACCCGCACCACGTACTTGCTCGCGATCGCGACGGTGACGGCGAACAGGGTGGGCCACAGCCGCTCGTTGCCGTAGAGCAGCATCGCGCAGGCCAGTCCGCCGATGTGCGCGGGCAGCAGGAAGTTGACGAGATCGACGGCGGAGCCGCGGTAGCGGACCGGGCGGCGCTCGACGCGGGCCTCGATCGTCTCCAGGAGAAGTTCGAGGGCGTACGCGGTGCACAGCGCGGCGATCGGCGTGAGCCACGACTGCTCGAATCCGAGGACCGTGTGCCCCAGCAGCGTGAACACGGTGATGGACAGGGCGAACCGGCGCAGCGCGACGATCCGGGGGTCCTTGTTGGCCATGGTTCTCTCCTCGATCAGGACTCGGGTCGCAGCGTGACCGTGTGCCAGCCCGAGGCGAGCGTGGTGCTCGTCTCGTGCTGTCCGGCGGCGTCGCGCCAGGTGATCCGGACCTGGGCGGACGGGCTGCCGCCGAGGCCGAAGTACAGTTCGTCGGCGTTCACGCCGGTGTGTCCGTTGGCGGGGTACAGCTGGTCGGTCAGCGTCGTACCGTCGGCGCGGCGCACCTCGACCCGGGCACCGATCGCCGCTCGGGTCGCGCCGTTGGCGGTGGGCACCACCAGCCGCAGCCCGAGGTGGGTCGTCGTCGGCCCGGTGTTGCGGAACAGCTCCGAGGCGGCCCACTGGTTGGCGACCGCCATGTCGAGCCGACCGTCGTGGTCGACGTCGCCGACGGCGATGGCCCGGGAGGCCTGGGTGCTCGTCATCCCCAGCCGCTTCGACACGTCGACGAACCGGCCGTTCGGCCCGCGTACGAAGAAGGGGTTGCGCTCGTGCCCGGACAGGCTGTCGCCGGGCCGGAAGTTCGGCCAGGCCCACGGGTACTTCAGGAACGTGTCGTTGGCCATCGCGAGTTCCTGGAGCTCGGCCCAGCGGTCGGTCCCGCCGTGCAGGAAGCCGACCGCCTGGGTGATCTCGCGGCGGCCGTCGGCGTCGAAGTCGGCGGCCTTGATGTCCCAGGCCCAGCCGCTGCGGGACAGCCCGAGTTCCTCGCTGCGGTCCCGGTACGGCGCGCGCCCGGAGGTGAACCGGCCGCCCGTGCTGACGAAGGCGAAGTTGCTCTCCTGCAGGGCGAACGGCGAGGTGATGTTGCTGACCAGCAGGTCCGGCCGGCCGTCGGAGTTCAGGTCGTCGAAGGCGACGCCCATGCCCTTGAACGAGTCGTGCCCGATCACCTTGGACTTCGGGGCCAGCGGGTCGCGCGTGCCGCTCACCTCGCGGAACTCGGGCCGGCCGGGACGGGACTCGTTCACCAGCAGGTTGTCGGGCCCGAAGTCGTTGGCGAAGTAGATCTCCGGCAGGCCGTCGCCGGTGAGGTCCTGCGCCCCGGTGGCGAGGGTCCAGGCCCGCGCCTGGCCGGTGGTGAAGGCGTCGGACCGGTCGGCGTACGCGGGGACGGGTGCGCCGCCGGCCCCGGGGGCGTTCCCGTCGAACATCAGGAGGCGGTTGCGGCCGCCGTTGCGGCCCAGGGACATGGAGTCCTGCATCCGCATCACCGGATCGTCGGCGGCGGTCCGGTCGAGCACCCGCGCGCCGTCCGGGAAGTAGTTGCCGATCAGGATGTCCAGGCCGCCGTCGCCGTCGACGTCGAGGACGTTGGCGGTGGTCGAGTTCCAGATCTCGCCGGGAGCGACCACGTCGCTCGCCCGGAAGCCGGCGGCGCCGGGTGCGCCACCGCCGGGCTGGCGCAGGTAGAGCAGCGGTACGCGACCCCAGAAGTACACCAGGACGTCGAGTGAGCCGTCGCCGTTGAAGTCGGCGGGGAGGCATCCCATGGGCGCTGTGGTGCGCGCGTCGTACGCGACACCGGCCGGCTGGAGGGTGACGGCGGCGTACCGCTCGCCGGTGCCGGGCACCGGCGCCACGGTGACCGAGTCGTCGCGGGGGTCGACCAGGCAGCGGTCGTTCGGCATGCCGTCGCCGTCGAAATCGCCGAGGCCGACGCCCGCGCCGACCGCGGAGATCCACGCGGCGAGATGGTTCAGTGCGGGCTGGACCTCGCGGAGCCGGCGGGTGTCGCCGGTGGCGTTCAGCGGGGCGGGCGTGAAGGCGAAGCGGGCGCTCAGGGCGTCGGCGTCGGACGCGGAGACCGACGGCAGCCGGGTGAACAGACCGGCCACGACACACAGCAGCAGGGCCAGGGCGGGTACGAGCGTTCTACGAACAGCGGACGGCACAGGTTCCCCCTCGGATGGTCGCGGGCGGATCAGAGCGACGCGAGCAGCACGCGGGCGCGGATGCGCTGCCGCCACGTCTGGTACTCGACCGGGCCGGTGGCGGGCGTGCGGAGCCCGGCCTCGGCCTCGCGGGTCCAGTCCGCGGCGGTACGCGGGTCGGTGCCGGTGAGCGCGTGCACGGTGGTGGCGAGTTCGGGCGGGGTCCAGCCGCTGCGTTGCCAGGCGGCGGCGGCGAAGGCCACACCCTGGCCGAGGTCGCCGGCGTGCGCTCCGGCACGCTCGCGCAGCGTGGCGAGTCCCTCCGGCGAGACCCCGCCGGCGTACGCGGCGGCGAGGCCCACACCGCTCCAGGCGTCGCCGTGGTGCCACGGCGGCAGCGTGGCGACGAGGTCCGCCACCCGGATGGGTACCGCGGTGCCCCGGAACCACAGGCTTCGGCCGACGCCCTGGTAGCGGATGGCGCAGCGCTCGGAGCACCGGCGCGGGTGGGCGGTGATGCGGCGCAGCCCACCGGCGTCGGCGAAGAAGCCCGCGGAGAAGCCCCAGCCGTCGAGCGCGAGCCAGCGCAGCAGCGGGTCCAGGCCGGACAGCCGGGCCCAGAACGGCCAGCGCAGCTTGGCCATCGCCCAGCCCACGCCGACGTGGATCAGGTGGATGTGGGCCGGGCCGTGCAGGCGCAGTACGGCCGGCAGCCGGCGGCTGCCCGGGACGAGAAGGTCGAGCAGTGCGGCCTGCATGGCCAGCCCTTCGACGGCGAAGCCGCGCAGGTGGTCCGGTTGGTCCTCGAATCGTGGGGGCGCGCCGGCGGGGGCGGCGAGTCCCTCGTTGAAGCCGTCGAGGAAGGTTCCCGCGGCGGTCTCCAGCCTGGCGCGCAGCTCGGGCGGGTCGGACGCGAAGCCCCGGACCGTGAAGTCGGCGAGGCGGTCGGGCTGATGCAGCAGGCGGCGCCAGCTACGGGGGCGGGTTTCGTCGAGCGTGGCGTTGTCGGTTCTCATGACGCTCCCGCGGAGTCGGTCCACAAGGTCCGTGCGGCGCCAGTCTGCCGATCCGTTCTTGAAGAAAACTTGAATTACATATAGTAGCGAAATCGCGTTTCCACAGCCGGCCTCGCTACTCCCCCGCGCCAGATGTCCGTTGATTAAATCGACCGAGGGATTCGACGATCTCGTCGGTCGTCTTCGTCCAGGTGAAGGGGCCGGGGTTCTCCTCCCGCTCCGCGACCCACGAGCTGATGCCGGCCTCCAGGGCCTGCACGGAGCGCGGGGTGCCGCGGGGGACCATCTGCTCGGCGAGGAAGCCGAACCAGCGGTCGAGCTGGCTGACCCAGGCCGAGTCGGTCGGGGTGACGTGCGCGCGGAAGCGGGGGTGCCGGTCCAGCCAGGACGTGACGGCCGGGGCGTGGTGCGCGCCGTGGTTGTCCCAGATGAGGTGGACGTCGAGCTCGGCGGGGACCGACGCGTCGACACGGGTGAGGAACCTCTTGAGATCCGCCGCCC
>NZ_JBMVFV010000089.1:0-21914 GCF_049538395.1 Micromonospora sp. AB353
GGCGGCAGAAGGCCCGGCAGGGCTGAGCCCGTCGTCGCAGCGCGACCAGCTCAGGGAGTTCGAGACGCGGGTGCGGGACGCGGCGTCGTGACGGCGGCGGCCGGTACGTCGTCCACCTCGGCGCGCCCGGCCAGGCGGGCGAGCGCGGAGGCGGCCAGCGGCCGGTAGATCCGTACCGAGTCGGCGAGCGCGGAGAAGTGCGAACCCGAGTTGTCGCCGTGGTAGCGGGTGGCGATCTCCACCTGCTCGACCGGCAGCCCGGCGCGGACCAGCCGCAGCAGCACCGTCATCTCGTACTCGAAGCGGTCACCCGGGATCGTGGTGAGCCAGCCGAGCAGCGCGGCCGGGTAGGCGCGCAGCCCGGTCTGGGTGTCGCGCACGTCCCGGCCGGTCGCCAGCCGGAAGGCCACCCGGGTCGCCGCGTTGCCGAACCGGCTGCGCGCCGGAACCTCACCGTCGAACGCGCGGACGCCGAGCGTCGGCGCCGCGGTGGCGCGCATCCGGTCCGCCACGGCGCACACGTCGGGCACACCGTGCTGGCCGTCGGCGTCCACACAGACCACGTCGCGTCCCGGGTGGTGCGTCGAGGCGTACCGGAAGCCGGTGCGCAGCACCACGCCCTTGCCCCGGTTGACCCGGCGGCGCAGCACGGTCGCGCCCCGCGCGCGGGCCGCGTCGAGCACGTCGGCGGCGGACGGGCCGCTGCCGTCGTCGACGACGAGCACGTCCGCCCCGGGCAGGGCGTCCCGCAGGTCGCCGACCAGCGGCGGCAGCCGGTCACCCGGTCGGTACACCGGTACGAGCACGATCACGGAACCTCCCGGGTGGACTCGCCCGCCGGCACGGCCCGCCGGGTCGATCGAGGACGCTCGTACCCCGGGCGCGCGGCGGTGAATCACCGCCGGGGCGTGAGGCGTCCGATCCGCTCGGCCGCGCGGGTCAGCGCGCGCTCACGGCGCAGCGACGCCTCCGGGGTACGCACACCGAGGAGGCCGATCCGGCTGAACGCCCGGGCGGCCCGCTCCCGCCGGACCGGCACCGGGTCGGGCGCGGTCACCGGCACGTCGGCCAGCGCCGGGCCGGACAGGCCGAGCACCCGCGCGGCGAGCAGCCGGACGCGGGGCAGGTGCCACGGGTGGGAGACCAGCCCGAGCGGGCGCCGCGCGGTGAACTCCGCCGCGCCCAGCAGCCCGTCCTGGACGGTGTGCGCCAGGTTCTGCAGCGTGGTGCGGGAGCGGATCTCGGCCGCCGACCGCGCGTACGCGTCGAGCCCGGCCTCGCGCGCCAGCGCCCGCATCAGCTCCGCCTCCCGGTAGCCGGCGGGCGGGCCGGGCGCACCGGCCGGGCCGTGCGGCCAGCCGCCGGTGAACACCACCCGGGCGTCCGGCGCGCGGCGGAACGCCTCGGCGTGCGCGCGGACGTAGGCCACCGCGGCCTCGGTGCGCGCCACGCTCTCCGCGGTGAGCCGGTAGCCGTCGTCGCCGGCCACCACCCCACGGCCGAAGACCAGCAGCACGGTGGCGGGAGACGTCATCCCTTCACGGTACGGCGCGGGTCACTCGTCGTCCGGCGGCCAGGGTGGCGTGCCGACGCCGGTGATGCGGACGCCGCCCCACGGGTCCACCTCGGCCAGCCGGGCCCGGGCGACCCGTTCGCCGATCCGGACCTCCACGTCGCGGCGGCCGGAGCGCAGCAGCCGGACCAGGCGCGGCTCCGGCTCGACCCGCCCGGCCCAGTGGTAGCGGCCGTCAACCGGCTCGAACCGCCCGCCGCCGTGCAGCCGGACCGTGGTGCCGGCGATCCGGGCCGTGCCCTCCCAGGTCACCTGTCGATCCGTTCGTGCGCGCGGGTCAGCTCCGGTGGCAGGTCCGCGCCCCGGCGGACCCCCTCGATGCCGCTCCACAGCAGCGTGGTCAGGTATTCGGTGAGCGCGGCCCGGTGGATCGGCTGCCCGTGCGTGGTCCACCAGTCGCCGACCGCCTGCACGAATCCGACCAGCCCGTACGCCCACGGCTCGGCCGGGCCGGCGTCGAGTCCGAGCGCGCGCAGCCGGTCGCCGATGACCCGGGCCAGCCCGGTCGCGACCTGCCGGCTGGTGCCTGTCACCACCTGCTGGATGCCGGGATGCCCGGACTCGTGCACGAGGAACCGGTACAGCGACGGCTCGTACTCGATCACGCTCAGGTACGCGTCGATGGTCGCCTCGACCAGCGCGCGTTCCTCGCGTACCTGCTCCACGGCGGGGGCGATGGCGGCGACCACGCGCGCCGCGACCACTTCACTGACCGCCAGCCAGAGCTGCGCCTTGTCGGCGAAGTAGCGGTAGAGCACCGGTTTGCTGACCCCGGCGGTGGCGGCGACCTGGTCCATGTCGACGCTCGGGCCGTGCTGCAGCAGCGCCTGCACTGCGGCCGCGATCAGTTCCTGCCGCCGCTGTTCACGGTGGTCGGCCCAGCGGTCGCGCCGCCCGCCGGAGCGGGGTGAGGCCGGCTCCCGGGGGGCGTCGGGGCCATTGACATCGGTGGTGGTCCGTCGCATGCTACCACTCGTAACAGTTACTCGAAGTTACGTCAATATGGAGGGGTCATGGCCGGATTCCCGCGCGAGGCGGTCGCCGACCGCCTGCTCTCCGCCTCGGTGCGCACCAGCTACGACCCCATGGTGGACATCGACTGGTCGGCGCCGCCGGTGCCCGGCGCGTACTGGATGCCGCCGTCGCGCAGCAGCCTCTACGGCACGTCCCTGTGGGACGGACTGACCGAGGACCAGCGGGTCGAGCTGACCAAGCACGAGGTCGCCAGCGCCGCGGCCGCCGGGATCTGGTTCGAGACGATCCTCATGCAGATGCTGATCCGGCAGTACTACGACGCCGATCCGACCAGCCGGCACGCCCAGTACGCGCTCACCGAGGTCGCCGACGAGTGCCGGCACTCCATCATGTTCGGCCGGCTCATCGAGGCCACCGGCGCGCCGGTCTACCGCGCCGAGCCGTTCGACCAGCTGCTCGGGCGCTGGCTCAAGTCCACAGCGACCGGCCCGCAGATGTACGCGGCCATCCTCATCGCCGAGGAGATCCTCGACTCGTTCCAGCGCGAGATCATGGCCGACGAGTCGTTGCAGCCGCTGATCCGGATGGTGTCGCGCATCCACGTGGTGGAGGAGGCCCGGCACGTCCGCTTCGCCCGCGACGAGCTGACCCGCCAGGTCGAGGCCGCCGGGCCGGTGGCGCTCGCGTACGCGCGGCTGGTGATCGGCCGGGCCGCGTACTCGATCACACGACGCCTGGTGCACCCGCGGGCGTACGCGGCGGTCGGGATCGACCCGGCAGCCGGCCGGGCCGCGGCCCGTACGAACCCGCACTGGCGGGCCACGCTGCGCTGGTCCGCGCAGCGGATCGCCGACCACCTGACCGCCCTGGGGCTGGTCGCCGGGCCGGGCCTGGTGCTGTGGCGCCGGGCCGGGCTGGTGGAGGGCTGACCGGCGGCGACCCGAAGGGGAAAGGACCGCCGCCGGCCGCCCGGTCAGGAGGTGGGGAAGTTGTCGGCGGTACGGATCCGGTCGCGCATGTACGCGCCGGACTCGGTGAGCACCGACGTCCCGCTGAACGAGCCGGACGCGCAGGTGCCCGGCCGCAGCGCCGCCGAGCCCTCGGGGGCGTCGGAGAACGTCCAGTTCGCGTAGCTGATCTTCAGCCGGTCGAGCAGGTCGAGCCAGGCGTTGCTGCTCGCGGTGTCGACGGCGCCGTCGCCGGTGTAGGTGACGGTGCCGAACTCGGTGACGAACAGCGGGAGCCGGCTCGCCGCCCGCTGCACCTCGTTGCGGTAGTTGTCCCTGTGCGACGCGGCGTAGAAGTGGAACGTGTACATGATGTTCTGCGCCCGCACCGGGTTGTTGACGATCTCGTCGGAGTTGGCGCCGTCGGAGACGCCGAGCGAGGACCAGCCGCGGGTGCCGACGATGATCACCGCGTCCGGGTCGTTGGCCCGGATCACCGGGATGACCTGCTCGGCGTAGGTGCGGATGGTCGACCAGCTCACCCCGTTGGGCTCGTTGGTGATCTCGTAGATCACGTTCTTCTTCGCCGCGTTGCGCGCCGACACGGTGGCGAAGAAGGTCTTGGCCCGGTCCAGGTTGTACATCGGGTCGCCGGGGGTCAGCGTGTGGAAGTCGATCAGGGCGTACATGCCCCGGGCCTCGGCCTTGTCCACGAGCGTGTTCACCTGGGCGGTGAAGCCGGCCGGGTTGGTCTCGTAGCCCTGCTCCTGCACGTACATCGAGACGCGCAGCAGGTCGGACCGCCACTCGTTCGCCAGCACGTCGAGCGAGGCGTCGGTGTAGCAGTTGGCGAACCACTGCAATCCGTGCGTACTCATGCCGCGTAGCTGGATCGGCCGCCCGTACTGGTTGCAGAGGTTGACGCCGCACACCTGGAGCTGGCCGTTGATCGCCACCGGCGTGGTGCCGGTCGGCGGCGGCGGGGTGGTGGGGGGCGGGGTGGTCGGCGGGGGAGTGGTCGGCGGCGGAGTGGTCGCGGGCGGCGGGGTGCTCGTGCCGCCGGTGCAGACCGTGCCGTTGAGCGTGAACGACGTCGGGTTCGGGTTCGACCCGGTCCACGAGCCGTTGAAGCCGATCGTGGTGCTCGCGCCGGTGCCGAGCGTGCCGTTGTAGTCCAGGCTGCGCGCGGTGACCGCCGAGCCGCTCTGCTGCCAGGTGGCCGACCAGCCCTGCACCACGCGCTGGCCGCCGTCGGGGAAGGTGAAGCCCAGCGTCCAGTTGCTCACCGGATCGCCGAGGTTGCGTACCGCCACGCTCGCGGTGAAGCCGCCGGGCCAGGAGCTGGTCGTGTAGGTGACGGCGCAGCCGGTCGCCGCCATCGCGTTCGGCGAGGGCAGGACGGCCACCGCCGCGAGGGCGAGCGCGCCGACCGCGCCGCCGGCGAGCAGGTGCCGCCGGGACGGGCGGGGAATCGAGAACATGCGGGAAGGTCCCATCGCTGGATGATGATCGGACGGTGCCCGTCGTGAACCTGCCCGGAAAGCCCGACGCGGCGGCCTGGGGGAGCGCTCCCAGGGCCGAGCGTAGAGGTGGATGCCGATGCGTGCAACCGCCGCGGCTCAGCGGCCCCCGCGCCGCCCGCCGTAGAGCCGCAACGCGTTGCAGACGTCGAACACACCCGGCACGTCCCAGGCCAGCTCGGCGGCGACCAGGCGGGTCTCCGGGTCGGCCACCAGGCCGGCGAGGATCACCACCCGGTTCTGCACCGTGACGGTGATCTGCTGCCGGCGGGTGGTCCAGTCGGCGCTGAGCCGCTGCGCGACGAGCGACGCGAGCCGGGTGTCCGCGTCGTCGGGCTCCGGTCCGCCACCGGTGTACGGGAAATCGGGGTACGGCCAGGGCATCACCACGGGGAGGGCTCCTTCTGTTCGGTCAGGACCGGTCGCCGGGTTGCGGGGCCCGGCGCCGGGGCGCGGCCGTCGACGACGGTGAAGACGCCGTCGAGCCGCATGGTGTGCAGCACGGTGAGCACGAACCGCGACGGCGACTGCAGACACAGTTGCCGGCCGTCGCGCCGGGCATCCTGGTGCGCGCGCACCAGCAGGCTGAGCCCGGCGGAGTCGATCACCTCCAAGCCGGACAGGTCGACCAGCTCCATGTCGTCGCGGAGGGAGCGCTCGGCGAGGGCGCGGCGGACCGCGGTGGCCGGGTCGACGTCGTGCGCTGCCGGGGTGCCGGCGACCTGTTCCAGATCGTCCATGCCCAGGCCGTCGTCGGCGATGACCGCCCGGGTGCTGCACCGGGGGCAGTGGTGGGGTCCGGACGCGAACGGGGAGCCGACCCAGTCGTGCTCGAACACGAGCGTCCACACCACTTCGGCGTCGGGCAGCGTGGCGCCAGTGCCGGTGACGCTGTCGCCGCAGCCGTCGCAGATGAGCATCATCAGGTGGTCCGCGGGTACGACAGTCACACCTCCTCCTTCCGCCGGCCGCCCGCACCGGGCGGCGTCTGGCCCTCCGGCGCCGGCCGGCCCGCGGCGACCACCGCGAGCACGACCGCCACGGCGGCGAAGCCGGTCTGCACCATCAGCGGCAGCACCGGCGATCCGTCGGTGCGGTGGTCCACCAGGCCGACCACGATCGCGCCGAGCAGCGCGGACGCCACGCCGAGCGCGAGTGTCAGCCACACCGGGACGGCCTTGCGCCCCGGCAGGACGAGCCGTCCCAGCCCGCCGACGGCCAGACCCACCACGAGCGCTCCGACGAGCGTGCTGCCGGTCACCACTCCTCCTCAGCGAGATGCGGACGCGACCCGGGCCCGGCCGCGCGCGGCCGGACGGGGCGTGTCGACGACGGGTACGGCACCGAGCCCGGAGTTCTCCAGGATGCGCCGGATCCGTGGATGTGGATTGCTCAGCGTGAGCAGGCCGCCGTGCCGCGCCAGCCGGCGGTGCACGTCCAGCAGCAGCGCGACGGCGGCGGGGTCCACATGCCGGCACCCGGTGAGGTCGACGGTCAGCTCGCGGGGCCGTAGCGCGAGGATGCGGTCGAGCACGTGGGCGACCTCGGACAACCCGGCGAGGTCCAGCTCGTCGGTGATGTCCACGCGCACGTGCGGCACGGCGGACTCCGGCGGGGACGGCAGGCTGGCAGGCATCGGGTCGCTTCCGTGACGGGATCGGGTCAGACCCCACTCTGCGCAGGGATCTTGGAGGTCACCGGACGGTTGTATGACGGTTCGATGACAAAAACCACGAACGGCCCACGCGATTGGGCGACCAGTGCCGGGCCGGTCATGATGCCCATATGACGGCCGTACTGGTGATCGAGGACGACGACCGCATCCGGCTCGCGCTGCAGCTCGCCCTGGAGGAGGAGGGCTACGAGGCCGACGGCGCGCCGACCGCCGAGGACGGGTTGCGCCGGCAGCGGGAGAAGCCGGCGGACTACGTGCTCGTCGACCTCATGCTGCCCGGCATGAACGGGTTCGACTGCATCCGTCAGCTGCGCCGCGACGACGACGTACCGGTCGTGGTGATCAGCGCCCGCGACGACACCCACGACATCGTCGCCGCGCTGGAGGCCGGCGCCGACGACTACGTGGTGAAGCCGGTCGCGATCAAGGAGCTGTCCGCCCGGCTGCGGGCGCTGCGCCGGCGCGTCCGCACGGTGGCCGGGCCGGTGCCCGCCCAGTTCTTCGGCGACCTGGAGATCAGCGCGGAGGCCGGCGAGGTGCGGCGCTCGGGCCGGCCGGTGGCGGTCACCCGGACCGAGTTCCGGCTGCTCTGCGAGCTGGCCGAGCACGCCGGCCGGGTCCTGTCGCGCCAGCAGCTGCTCAGCCGGGTCTGGGGCTACGAGACCGGCGACGAGCGGCTGGTCGACGTGCACGTGGGCCGGCTGCGCCAGAAGATCGAAACCGACCCGGCCAACCCGCGCCACCTGGTCACCCTGCGCGGCCTCGGCTACAAGCTCCAGCGATGACCCGGCCCGGCCTGCGCGCCCGGGTCACCGCGGCGTTCGCCGTCGGCGCGTTGCTGCTGTCGGCGCTGATGGCCCTCTTCTCGTACGACCTGACCCGGCGCTCGCTGCTCGACGAGCGGGAGCGCACCGCGGTCCGGGCCGCCTACTACGACGCCGCGGTGGTCCGCTCCGGCCTGGACACCGGCACCCCGGACGTGGTGGCCGTGCTGCGCTCGCTCGACACCGGCAGCGCCCGCCGTCCGCTGCTGCACCTGCCCGACGGCTGGTACGCCCGGACCGCCGACGTGGGCGCCCGCTCGGTGCCGGTGGAGTTGCAGCGGATGGTGGCCGACGGTAAGCCCGCGGTGCAGCGGATCCGGCTCGACGGGCAGCCCGCGCTGCTGGTCGGCGTCCCGCTGCCCGGCGCGCTCGGCTACTACGAGCTGACCTCGCTGCGGGAGGTCGAGGAGACGTTCCAGGTGGTGGGCCTGGCGCTGATCGCCGTGGCGATCATGGTGGCCGGCGCGGGCGCGGCGCTCGGCTGGTACGCCACCCGGCACAGCCTGCGGCCGCTCACCGCGGTCGCCGACGCGGCGGAACGGATCGCCGCGGGCGACTTCGCCACCCGGCTCGACTCGACCACCGATCCCGACCTCACGCGCCTGTCCAGCTCGTTCAACGAGATGGTCGACAAGCTGGTGCGCCGCATCGAGCGGGACCGGCGCTTCGCCGCCGACGTGAGCCACGAACTGCGCTCGCCGTTGCAGACCCTGGCCGCCGCCGCGAGCGTGCTCAACCGCCGCCGGGAGCACCAGGACGAACGCACCGCGACGGCGGCGGGCCTGGTCGCCGACGAGGTGACCCGGTTCCAGCGCCTGGTCGACGACCTCATCCAACTGGCCCGCACCGAGCAGCCGGCGCACCGCGAGACGGTCGACGTGGTGGAGCTGGCCCGGACGGTCTGCCGGGAGCGGTCGCTGCCGGAGAGCCTGGTGACAGTCGACGGCGACGCCCCGCGTCTGTGGTGGGTCGACCGGCGCCGGTTCGCCCAGACGCTGCTGAACCTGCTGGAGAACGCCGAGCGGTACGGCGGCGGGCCGGTCGCGGTACGCCTCGCCGGGCGCGACGGCGTGGGCGTGCTGGAGGTCGACGACGCCGGTCCGGGCGTGCCACCCGGCGACCGCGAGATCATCTTCGACCGGTTCGTCAGGGGGCGGGCGGCGCACGACCGGGCCGGCACCGACGGCACCGGCCTCGGGCTCGCGCTGGTGGCGCAGCACGCCGCCGCGCACGGCGGTACGGCCGCGGTGCTGGACCGCGAGCCCGGCGCCCGGTTCCGGGTCGAGCTGCCCGGAGCGCTGCGATGAGCCGGCGGCGGCTCCTGCCCGCCCTGCTCGCGGTCGTGCTGCTGGCCGGCTGCGGGGTGCCGGTGGACGACGAGCCCCGCCCGGTGCAGACGCCGCCGGTCGCGTTCCCGACCCCCACGGTGTCCTCGACCGCCGACGGGGACGGGCGGGTGGACGAGCCGTTCTGCTTCGTCCGCGACGACGGGCTGGTCGTGGTCACGCGCCGGGTGGACGGGCTGCCCGGCGTGGACGCGCACCTGCAGCACCTGCTGGCCGGGCCGGACGGCGGCGAGCGCAGTCAGGGGCTGGCCACGGCGCTGCCGGGCACGGTGGCGGTGGCCGGTGCGACGCTGGCCGGCACGCTGGCGACCGTGGACGTGCGCCAGGCGGGGGAGGAGACCGGCCGCAACGACGAGGTGCTGGCCTTCGGGCAGATCGTGTGCAGCCTCACCCAACGGCCGGACGTGTACAGCGTGGCGTTCCGCCGCGACGGTCAGCCGCTGGAGGTGCCACGCGCGGACGGGAGCCTCTCCGCGCTGCCGCTCACCGCCGCCGACTACCGGCCGCTGCTACCTCGCTGACGGCCCCACTCGCTGCTTTGTCCGTTATGAGGTGAAATCTCCATCGTCCGTTCGGTTGATTTGGCGGTGACCTTTGGTCTAGTGTGGCTGGCACGACCGGTGTGGGAGGCCACCCGTTCTCCGAGGACAGGAAGGGCAGCATGACCACGATGACCATGGGATCGACCGCCACCGAGGTGCACCGCGCGCCGCAGACGGGTGAGGAGACCCGCGCCAGCGAGCTGATCGCGGCGCTCGCCGCACTGCCGGCCGACCACCCGCAGCGGGCCGGCCTGCGCAACCAGGTCATCGAGGCGTGGCTGCCGCTGGCGAACCACCTGGCCGCCCGCTACAGCGGTCGCGGTGAGCCGGCCGGCGACCTGGCCCAGACCGCCGCGCTCGGCCTGATCAAGGCGGTCGACCGGTTCGACGCCTCGCGCGGCGTCGACTTCGCCGGCTTCGCCATCCCGACGATCCTCGGCGAGATCAAGCGGCACTTCCGCGACCGCACCTGGAACATCCGGGTTCCGCGCCGCCTCCAGGAGCTGCGGCTGCGCATCTCCGAGGCCAACAGCACGCTGACCCAGACGCTCAACCGGGCCCCGACCGTCGCCGACATCGCCGCCCACCTCGACGTCACCGAGGAAGAGGTGCTGGAGGGCCTGGAGGGCGCCCGCGCGTACAACGCGGTCTCGCTGTCCACCCCGATCGGCGACGGCGACAGCGCCACCGAGCTGGGCGACACGCTCGGCACCGAGGACAACGAGTACGAGCTGGCCGAGCTGCGCGCCTCGCTCGGCCCGGCGCTCGCCACGCTCGACGAGCGTGAGCAGAAGATCCTCACGCTGCGCTTCTACGGCAACCTGACCCAGAGCGAGATCGCCGCCCGGGTCGGTGTCTCCCAGATGCACGTGTCCCGGCTGCTCGCCCGCGCCCTGACCAAGCTGCGCGGCCAGCTCACCGAGGCCTGATCCACCCGCACCGCGACCCCCGCCGGCCCGTCCGGCGGGGGTCGCGTCGTGTGTCACCAGCGCGAGGGCGGGGGCGGCGGCACCACCAGCGGCCGGTCGTCGCAGGTGATGGTGTTCGGCAGCAGCCACGGCGCCAGCCAGCCGCCGTCGTTGCCGCCGAGGTCGGTCAGGCCGAACTCCGACCCGGCCGGGGTGAAGTGGAACGACCCGCAGTTGTTCACGCCGACCGCGCCCACGTTGCGGGCGTCGACGTTCGCGAAGCTCGCCCCGCCCGCCGTACGCGCGCTGACCACCGACGTGCCGGTGCCGTCGACCCGGATGTCGCGGAAGCGGACGTTGTCGATGCGGACGCTGTCCTTCACCGGCCAGTCGCTGACCAGCATGATCGCGTTGTAGGTGCTGTCCAGGTACGCGTCACCGGTCACCTGGATGTCCGCGGCGTCGATGCTGCGGTCCAGCGCGTAGAACCAGATCGCGCCGAGGCCGATGTTCCAGTTCAGGTCGTACGTGCCGGCCCGCACCGTGGTGTTGCCGGTGATCCGCAGCCGGCCGGTGAACGGCTCCGCCCCGAACCGGGAGCCCACCTGGATCGCGCTGCCCTCGCGTACCGGGTCGGCGATCAGGTTGTGCGCGACGGTCAGGTCGGCGCCGCCGTACAGCGCGATGCCGTTGGCGAGCACCGGCGACTGCACCGTGTTGTACGCGAACGTGTTCGACGCGTTCGCCGTACCCTCCGACCACATCGCGAGGGCGTCGTCGCCGCTGTTGCGGACCACCGAGTTCGTCACCGACGAGTGCGTGACGCCGGTGTGGAGGTTCAGCCCGTCGGCGATCTGGTCGGCGATCACCGTGTTCGTGACCCGCAGGCCGGTCATCGGCCCGTCGAACCACATGCCGACCTTCGTGTGGTGCAGGTAGAGGCCGTCGATCGTGCTGTGGTTCAGCGCCCCGCCGACGGCGTTGACCTGGTCGGTGTCGATCCGCTCCCGTACGTCGCCCTCGATCGCGAAACCGGACAGGTGCACGTCGCTGCTACCGCCGTCGGCGGCGTCGCGGCCGTAGAAGCCGACGCCCGTGTGGCGGGAGCCGTCGGGCGCCGGGGTGTCCAGGGCGACCTCGCGTCCCCGCACGATCGTGTACCAGCTCCCGGCCCCGGCGATCGTCACGTCGTCGACGACGATGTGCCGGTTGACCTGGTAGGTACCAGGCGGCAGGTAGAGCGGGCGGTCCACCCGGCGGGCGTATGCGATCGCCCGGTCGAAGGCGTCGGCGGACTCCCGCCGGCCGGTCGGGTCGGCGCCGAAGGACAGCGCGTTCACCGCGCGGGGGACCACGCGGGGCGGCGCGACCAGGTGCGCGTCCACCAGGTCGATGACCGTCCACGCGGCGGCCGTGCCGCGCGGCGCGGTCAGCCGCACCACCTCGCCGGCCCGATGGGTACGCCCGAGCAGCAACCGCTGCTCGTCGTAGAAGTGGTGCGGCCGGAACGGCTTGCTGATCACCGGCGTCGGCGTGGTGGCCGCCGGGACGCAGGAGCACTCGGTGATCCACCAGTCCGGGTGCAGCAGGTCGGCGCCGGGGTCGTTGGTGAACGGGTACTGGTTGTAGAGCCAGGCGTACTGCGAGGTCAGCGTCATGGTGCGGGCGGGGGCGTGCCCGACGGACACCCGCAGCGGCGCGGTGATCCCGCCGCCGCCCGGCGCGTCCGGGATGCTGTAGCGCACGGTCAGCGCGTTCGTGGGCCGGGGGAGCGTGAGTTCGACGTACTGGCCGGGCAGCAGGCGTACGGCCCGGCGGCCGGACGCCTCGCCGGCGAGTGTGTACGCCGACCGGTCCGGCCCGATCACGGTGCCGGTGGTCCGGCCGTGCTCCGCCTCCTGTTCGACGTAGTCCACTGTCGCACCGCGACCGGCGACGAGCGCGGGGTCGATCCCGGCGCGGGTCACCACGGGAGCGGGCCCGCGCGGCGGGCTCGCCGTGGCGGTGCCGGGCGGTACGAGCAGGGCGGCGGCGAGCACCGCCGCGAGGATCCTCGGCACGCTCCGCGACATCGGAGCACCCACTTTCTCGGGGGACGGGTGGCCTCGGCGGCGCAGGCCATCGACAAGGCTCCTCATGTTATTCCGGCGCTCTGTTAGCTTTCAAGCATCAATCTGCTCGCATCTTTCGAGCCATCTGCCGTCGTGCGCGGCAAGACCTGACCGCTCGGGCTGTTCATTTCTTGCAAGAATCCGACGTACGATTGCCGCCGTGACGAAGCGCCTGACCGAGGTGGCCCGCAAGGCGGGCGTCAGCGAGGCGACAGTGAGCCGGGTGCTCAACGGCCGTGGCGGCGTGTCCGAGGCGACCCGGACCGCCGTGCTGACCGCCCTCGACGTGCTCGGCTACGAGCGCCCGACGAAACTGCGCGGTGAGCGCGCCCGCCTGGTCGGCCTGGTGCTGCCGGAGTTGCAGAACCCGATCTTCCCGGCCCTGGCCGAGGTGGTCACCGGCTCCCTCGCGCAGCGCGGCTTCACCCCGGCGCTGTGCGCCCGCACGATCGGTGGCGTGCCGGAGTCCGGATACGTGGAGATGCTGCTCGACCACCAGGTCAGCGGCGTCATCTTCGCCGGCGGCTCGTACGCCCTCGCCGACGCCTCGCACGAGCACTACCGGCGCCTCACCGACCGCGGCCTGCCGGTGGTGCTGGTGAACGCCGGCGTCGAGGAGCTGGGCTTCCCGCGGGTGTCCACAGACGACGCGGTCGCCGTCGAGCAGGCGTACGGGCACCTGCGCTCCCTCGGCCACGAGCGGATCGGCATGGTGCTCGGCCCGGCCGACCACGTGCCGTCGCGCCGCAAGCTCGACGCGATGGTCCGGGCCGCCGGCTGGGGCGAGGACCGGTCCCTGGTGGAGCGGTCCAGCTTCTCCATGGAAGGGGCGCGGGTCGCGGCCACGAAGCTGATCGAGCGCGGCGCCACCGGGATCGTCTGCGCCAGCGACGTGCTGGCGCTGGGCACCATCCGGGCCGCCCGCCGGCTGGGCTGCGCCGTGCCGGCCGACGTCTCGGTGGTCGGCTTCGACGACTCGGCGTTCATGACCTGCACCGACCCGCCGCTGACCACGGTGCGGCAGCCGATCGAGACGATGGGCCAGGCCGCCGTCGACCTGCTGGTGACCCAGATCGAGGGCGCCGGCGTGCTGCACGACGAGCTGCTGTTCGAGCCCGAGCTGGTGGTACGCGGCTCCACCGCCCCCGCCCCCCGCCGCTGACCCCGGCGGCTTCCGCCCGCCCGCCCGCCCGCCTCGCCCACCCCACCGCGTCCCGTCGCGCCTCGCCGCGTCCCGACTCGGGTCGCGCCTCGCCGCGTCCCGACTCGCGCAGCAGTCGAGTTCTTGCATTCCTGCGTCCGCATCTTGCTGGGTTCGGTTCGCGTCGCTACAGTGACTCCACTCACACCTGACCCGGGGCGCGGTTTCCGGAGGCAGGGCGCGCGCGGCTGCCGTTCCACCACCAGAGGGCAGCCGCGCGGTCACCGCACATCAGTGAAGGTCATGGATACACCCGTTCCCGAAGGGATGGACAGATGTCCGTACCGCAGTATCGGAAGGTCGCGGCCGTGGCGCTCGCGGCCGGCCTCGGGCTCAGCCTTGCGGCGTGCTCCACCAAGAGCGACGACAGCAGCGACGCCGGCGGCAAGGTCACCATCACCGTCGACTGCCAGCCGGTCGGCGCGCAGAAGGAGCTGCTGAAGAACTGGAACGACGACGTCGCCGAGTTCCAGCGGCAGAACCCGGACATCGTCGTCAAGAGCGTCAGCGTCGGCGAGCAGTGCAACAACCCGCCGGACTTCACCGCCCGCCTCGCCGGCGGCACCGTCACCGACGTCTTCTACGGCTACATGACCGACCTGCAGCAGGTGCTGGACTCCGGCCAGGCGATGGACATCGGCCAGTACGCCACCAAGGACACCATCCCCACCTGGGACAGCGTCGACCTGGCGCTCAAGGAGGTCTTCACCGACGGCGGCAAGCTCTACGCCGTACCGGTGAAGAACTACTCGATGGGCCTGATCTACAACAAGGCGCTGTTCCAGCGGGCCGGGCTCGACGTGAACAACCCGCCGAAGACCTGGCCCGAGGTGCGCGCGGCGGCCAAGAAGATCTCCGCGCTCGGCGACGGCATCGCCGGGTACGCCGAGTACAGCGCCGGCAACACCGGCGGCTGGCACTTCACCTCGCTGCTCTACTCCCAGGGCGGCCAGGTGCTCAGCGCCGACGGCAAGAAGGCCGACTTCAACAACGCGATGGGCAAGCAGGTCCTGCAGAACCTCAAGGACATGCGGTACGGGGACAACAGCATGGGCGCCCGGCAGCTGCTCCAGTGGGGTGACCTGCTCACCAACGCCGGAGCCGGCAAGGTCGGCATGTTCATCGGCGCGCCGGACGCGACCCAGGCGATCGTCAGCCAGTTCCAGGGCAAGTACCAGGACTGGGCGATGGGCCCGCTGCCCGGCCAGGACGGGCCGGCCAAGGCCACCCTGGGCGGCGGCGAGGGCTACTTCTTCAAGAAGGGCCTGAGCCCGGAGCAGGTCAAGGCCGGCCTGAAGTGGCTCGCCTACCAGAAGCTCACCCCCGGTAAGGGCCAGTTCGACTACGTGCGCGCCAAGCCGCAGAACTACCCGGTCGGCCTGCCCCAGCCGCTGCTGTTCACGAACGGCAGCGACGCGCAGAAGCAGGAGTTGGACCTCCGCAAGGCCAACGCCAACGTGGACACCACCAACTTCACCGCCTTCGAGGCGAACCCGGTGCCGATCAAGGGGGAGCCGCGCAACGCCCAGGCCATCTACGCGGTGCTCGACGCCGCGATGTCGGGCGTGCTGACCAACCCGAACGCGAACATCGACGCCCTGCTCAAGACCGCCGAGGACAAGGTCAACCAGCTCCTCGCCGCCGGTAGCTGATCCGACCGGGGTGGGGGCCGGCCGCACCGGCCCTCACCCACTACCGCAGGAGTTGCCTTGGCGCTCACCACCGCCCCGGGTGCCACCCGCCGGCCCGGCCGTTCCGCACCGCCGCCGCGGCAGACCGCCGCGCGCCGCGCCGGGCTCGGCCGGAAGGTACGGGACAACCTGACCGGGCACATGTTCCTCATCGGCGCGGTCGCCTGCTTCGCCGTCTTCTCCTGGTACCCGATGGTCCGTGGCGTGGTGATGAGCTTCCAGCGCACCCGCCGGGGCGAGACCACCTGGGTGGGCTGGGACAACTACAGCCGGATCATCGCCGATCCGAGCTTCTGGACCGCCTGGAAGAACACGTTCGTCTTCACCGGCCTGGCGCTCGTGCTCGGCTACCTGGTGCCGTTCGTCGTGGCGATCCTGCTCAACGAGCTGCGCCACGCCAAGGGCTACCTGCGGGTGCTCGTCTACCTGCCGGTGATGCTGCCGCCGGCCTCAGCGCTGTTCCTGTTCAAGTTCTACGCGTACGACCCGAGCGAGGCGGGGCTGTTCAACGCGATCCTCACCGCGCTGGGACTGCCCACGTCGGAGTGGATGCAGTCGCCGGCGATGACGATGCCGGCCATGGTGATCGCGTCCACCTGGATGAACATGGGCGGCGCCGTGCTGATCTACCTGGCCGCGCTGCAGAACATCCCCGGCGAGCTGTACGAGGCCGCCGAGATCGACGGCGCCGGGGTGTGGCGGCGCATCCGGCACGTGACGGTCCCGCAGACCCGGCTGATCCTGGCGCTGCTGGCGATGCTCCAGATCGTCGCCACCATGCAGTTGTTCATCGAGCCGCTGATCCTCGCCAACGGCGCCGGTACGCAGGACTCGGCGACCTCCGTGGCGTACCTGATCTACCAGCACGGGTTCTTCCAGAACGACCTCAACGGCGCCGCCGCGCTCGGCGTGATCATGCTGGTGGTGCTGGCCGGGTTCTCCGCCGTCTACCTGCGACTGACCGCGAGACAGGACTAGGACATGGCCGCCGACAGCACCACCCGTACCCTCATCTCCCACGCCCAGCTGCGGCGCGGTCGCGGCCGCGTCCTCTACTGGGTCGTGCTCTGCGTGGTCGTCGCCGGGTTCACGCTGGTGTTCCTCGGCCCGCTCTACTGGATGGTCACCGGGGCGCTGAAGTCCGGCCAGGAGATCGCTCAGACCCCGCCGACGCTGTTCCCGCGCGACCCGCAGCCGGGCAACTACGTCGACGCCTGGACCAACCTGGATCTGGCGAAGCTGCTGTTCAACACGTTCTACTACGCGGCCGGGGCGGTGCTGTTCCAGCTCGTGTTCGACACCGCCGCCGCGTACGCGCTGTCGAAGCTGCGCCCGGTGCTGGGCAGGCTGATCCTCGGCATGATGCTGGCGACGCTGATGATCCCGGCGATGGTGCTCATCGTCCCGCAGTACGTGACGGTGATCGACCTGCCGATCGTGCACGTCAACCTGCTCGACTCGCCGTTCGCGATCTGGCTGCCGCTGGTGGCGAACGCGTTCAACATCTTCCTGCTGAAACGGTTCTTCGACTCGATCCCGGAGGACCTGATGGCCGCCGCCGTGATGGACGGCGCCTCCCCGCTGCGCACGCTCTGGTCGATCGTCCTGCCGATGTCCCGTCCGATCCTCGGCGTGGTGGCGATCTTCGCGGTGACGGCGGTCTGGAAGGACTTCCTCTGGCCGAAGCTGGTCATGCCGTCGCCGGAGACGCGGACCGTCAGCGTCGGCATCTACGCCTTCGCCGGCGGCACCCCGATGAACGTGGTCATCGCCGCGTCGGTGATCGCCGCCATCCCCACCGTCGTGCTGTTCCTGATCTTCCAGCGCAACATCATGTCCGGCCTGACCACCGGCGGCCTCAAGGGCTGACCCCGCGCCACCGCCCGCACCCGGGCGCGAGCCCGCCGCAGCAGAACCGACCCGCAGAAAGCAGGTGCCCGTGTCCATGGCCGACAACAGCCCGTGGTGGCGCTCCGCGGTGATCTACCAGGTCTATCCGCGCAGCTTCGCCGACGGCGACGGCGACGGGATCGGCGACGTCGCCGGCATCCGGTCCCGCCTGGATCACCTCGCCGCGCTCGGCGTCGACGCCATCTGGTTCAGCCCCTGGTACCCGTCGCCGATGGCCGACGCCGGCTACGACGTGTCCGACTACCGCGACATCGACCCGGTCTTCGGCACCCTCGCCGAGGTGGAGACGCTGATCGCGGAGGCGCACGCGCTCGGCATCCGCAGCATCGTCGACGTGGTACCGAACCACTGTTCCGACGCGCACCCCTGGTTCCAGGCCGCGCTCGCCGGCGGACCAGCCGCGCCCGAGCGGGACCTGTTCTGGTTCCGCGCCGGCCGGGGACCGGGCGGTGACCTGCCACCCACCGACTGGACCGGCGAGTTCGGCGGCCCCACCTGGACCCGCACCACCGACCCGGACGGCACCCCCGGCGACTGGTACCTGCACCTGTTCGCCCCGCAGCAACCCGACTTCAACTGGGACCACCCCCGGGTCCGCGCCGAGTTCGAGGACATCCTGCGCTTCTGGTTCGACAGGGGCGTGGACGGCATCCGCATCGACTCGGCCGGGCTGCTGGTCAAGGACGGCACGCTGCCCGAGGTCGGCCCGGACCGGCCGCACCCGTTCCGCGACCAGGACGGCGTGCACGACGTGTACCGCGCGTGGCGGCGCATCGCCGACTCGTACCCGGGCGGGCGCGCGCTGGTCGGCGAGGTGTGGCTGCCCGACCGGCAACGGTTCGCGAACTACCTGCGCCCGGACGAGCTGCACACCGCGTTCAACTTCGACTTCCTCGGCTGCGCCTGGGACGCCACCGCACTGCGGGAGAGCATCGACGGCACGCTCGCCGCGCACGCCCCGGTCGGCGCGCCGGCCACCTGGGTGCTGTCCAACCACGACGTCACCCGCCACGTCACCCGGTACGGCCGCGCCGACACCCGGTTCAGCTTCGCCGCCAAGCGCGAGGGCATCCCCACCGACCTGGAACTCGGCACCCGCCGGGCCCGCGCCGCCGCGCTGCTGTCCCTCGCGCTGCCCGGCGCCGCCTACGTCTACCAGGGCGAGGAGCTGGGCCTCTGGGAGGTCGAGGACATCCCGTACGAGCTGCGGCAGGACCCGATGTGGGAGCGGTCCGGGCGGGTCGACCCCGGCCGCGACGGCTGCCGGGTGCCGCTGCCCTGGCAGGGTGACACCCCGCCGTTCGGGTTCAGCCCCGACGGCGCGACCGCCGCGCCGTGGCTGCCGCAACCGGCCGACTGGAAGGACCGTACGGTTCGCGCCCAGACCGGCGATCCGCACTCGATGCTGGAGCTGTACCGGTCCGCGCTGACGCTGCGCCGTGCCGAACCGGCGCTCGGCGACGGCACGCTCACCTGGCTGCCCGCACCGGACGGGGTGCTCGCGTTCGCCCGCGAACCCGGCCTCACCTGCCTGGTCAACCTCGGCGACGCAGCGGTGGGTCTGCCCGCGTACGACCGGTTGCTGCTCGCCAGCGGTCCACTCGACGACGACCGGCTGCCACCGGACACCGCGGTCTGGCTGCGTACCCGATCGGCCTGACCGCGGCGCCGGCGGCCCCGTCCCGCCGCCGGCGCCGCCGAAACACCGGGCGGCCGAGATCCGCCGCCCGGAACACCCGGCGGGCCGTCCCGGCCGCCACCACGCGACACACCTGGGGAGGAGGAAGGAGAGGCAACGCCGCACGGGGGATCTGGCCACCGACGAAAGGGAGCACACCCCGCATGGCCGAGCACCGCACCGCGCACCGCCACCGCAGCACCGGCGTGGCCGCCCTCGCCGCCGCCGCGCTCGCCGCCTCGACACTCGTCGTCGTGGCGCTCACCACGACCGCGACCCCGGCGCGCGCCGCCGGACTGTCCCCGTTCGACATCACCGGACGCGGCGCCACGGTGCCGTTCCGCGAGCAGGAGGCCGAGCAGGCCGCCCACACCGGCACGAAGATCGGTCCCGACCGGCGCTACGGCACGCTGCCGTCCGAGGCGTCCGGCCGGGAGGCGGTCACCCTCGACGCCGTCGGCGAGTACGTCGAGTTCACGCTCACCGCCCCGGCCAACGCGGTCACGTTCCGGTACAGCCTGCCGGACAGCGCCGCCGGCACCGGCCGCGACGCCAGCATCGACCTGCGCGCCAACGGCGCCCTGGTCAAGGCCGTCCCGGTCACCTCCCGGTACGGCTGGTACTACGGCGGCTACCCGTTCAACAACAACCCGGGCGACACCAACCCGCACCACTTCTACGACGAGACCCGGACCATGTTCGGCACCACGTACCCGGCCGGTACGAAGATCCGCCTCCAGGTCTCCTCGACCGCCCAGTCGCCCACGTTCACCATCGACCTGGCCGACTTCGAGCTGGTCGGCGCGCCGATCACCAAGCCGTCCGGCGTGCTGGACGTGGTGACCGACTTCGGCGCCGACCCCACCGGCGCCACCGACTCGACGGCGAAGTTCCAGGCCGCCGTGGACGCCGGCAGGGCGCAGGGCCGGGCGGTGTGGATCCCGGCCGGCACGTTCACGCTCTGGGACCACGTGGTGGTCGACGGCGTGACGCTGCGCGGCGCCGGCCCCTGGTACTCGGTGCTCGGCGGCCGGCACCCGACCGACCGCAAGCGGGCCGCCGGCATCTACGGCAAGTACGTGCCGGGTGGTGGCTACTCCGGCGAGATCCGGCCGCACGAGGCCGGCGGGCCCAGCCGCAACGTGACGCTGCGGGACTTCGCCATCATCGGCGACATCCGGGAACGCGTCGACGAGGACCAGGTGAACGCCATCGGCGGCGCGATGAGCAACTCGGTGGTGGACAACCTGTGGTTGCAGCACACCAAGGTCGGCGCCTGGATGGACGGGCCGATGGACAACTTCACCATCCGCAACAGCCGGATCCTCGACCAGACGGCCGACGGGGTGAACTTCCACTGGGGCGTCACCAACTCCACTGTGACGAACACGTTCGTCCGCAACACCGGTGACGACGCGCTGGCCATGTGGGCGCAGAGCGTGCCGAACGTCGGCAACTCCTTCACCCACAACACCATCGGCGTGACGATCCTGGCCAACCACCTGGTCACGTACGGCGGGCGGGACATCACCATCGCCGACAACGTCACCGCCGACTCGGTCACCAACGGCGGCGGCATCCACGTGGCGAACCGCTATCCGGGCGTCACCGGACCGACCGCCGTGGCCGGCACCATCACCGTGGCCCGCAACACGCTGATCCGTAACGGCAACTCCGACTACAACTGGCAGTTCGGCGTGGGCGCGATCTGGTTCTCCGCGCTCAACGAGCCGATCCAGGGTGCCGCGATCAACGTCACCGACACCGACATCCTGGACAGCTCGTACGCGGCACTGCACTGGATCGAGGGGCAGACCAGCGGTATCTCGTTCGACAACGTGCGCATCGACGGCGCGGGCACGTACGCGCTCCAGGTGCAGGCGCCCAGCCAGGCCCGGTTCACGAACGTGCGCGCCACCGGCATCGCCCAGGCCAACCCGATCCACAACTGCGTCGGCAGCGGCTTCCAGATCACCCAGGGCACCGGCAACTCCGGCTGGTACACGCCCACCCCGTACTGCGGGCCGTGGCCGCAGCCGCAGTGGGGCAACGGCCCGTCCAGCCCGCCGCCCACCAGCCCGGTGCCGACCACGGCAGCGCCGACGACGGCCCCGCCGACCACCGCGCCGCCGACCACGCCGCCGCCGGCCGGCGGGAACCTGGCCCTGGGCCGGCCGGCCACAGCCACCAGCACCACCCAGACGTACGCCGCCGGCAACGCCGTCGACGGCAACCCGGCCAGCTACTGGGAGAGCGCCAACAACGCGTTCCCGCAGTCGCTCACCGTCGACCTCGGCGCGTCGCGCACCGTCGACCGGGTGGTGCTCAAGCTCCCGGCCGGCTGGGAGCGGCGTACCCAGACGCTGGCCGTGCTCGGCTCCACCGACGGCTCCTCGTTCTCGACGCTGAAGGCGGCGGCGGGCTACACGTTCGACCCGGCCGCCGGCAACACCGTGTCGATCGCGCTGCCGTCCGGCGGCCGGCGGTTCGTCCGGGTCACCGTCACCGGCAACACCGGCTGGCCGGCGGGCCAGCTCGCCGAACTGGAGGTGTACGGCGGTGGCACCACCACCCCGCCGCCCACCACCACCCCGCCGACCACCACCGCGCCCCCGACCGGCAATCTCGCCGCCGGGCGGCCGGTCGCGGAGACCAGCCACGCCGACGTGTACGGCGCCGCCAACACCGTCGACGGCAACGCGAACACCTACTGGGAGAGCGCCGGCAACGCCTTCCCCCAGTCGGTGACTGTCGACCTGGGCAGCGCCCGCCCGGTCGCCCGGGTGGTGCTGAAGCTGCCCCCGTCGGCGGCCTGGCAGACCCGCACCCAGACCGTCACCGTGCTCGGCTCCACCGACGGCTCGTCGTTCTCGACCCTCAAGGCGGCGACCGGCTACACGTTCGACCCGGCGGGCGGCAACAGCGTGTCGATCGCGCTGCCCGCCGGTGACCGCCGCTTCGTGCGGCTGACAGTCACCGGCAACACCGGCTGGCCGGCCGGCCAGCTGTCCG
>NZ_JBMVFV010000090.1:0-20975 GCF_049538395.1 Micromonospora sp. AB353
CGGGCGCCGGCACGGTGATGTCCGCGGCGCCGGCGGCGGGCCAGGTGACCTTCGCCGGGGCGGTGGAGGCGGCAGCCACCGCCGGGTTGGCCGCCTTCGGCTTGGCCGGCAGCGGGTCGCGCTTGGGCAGAACCTTCGACGCGTCCGTGGTCGACGGACGGTTCGGCTTCGCCTCGGCCGAGGCGGGTGGGGTCGCGATCTGGATGAAGCCGGCGGCCATGACACCGGCCATCACCCAGGAAACCGGTCGTACGGTGTGGCGGACGAACCCGCCGGACCGGACCAGGAGTCGGGAGAACATCACCCCTCCAGGGGTTGGGGAGAAGAACGGGGAAAGGTCTCGCGTGCCGGTGGGCCCGCCCGGGAGCGGGCGGGCCCACCGCCTGTCACGTCAGAGCGAGAGTTGTTCGCGGACCTGGACGTTGAGCTTCTCGATCAGGACCTTGTCGGCGACGCCGTCGTAGACCCGGACGTCGTCGACGGCGCCGGACAGGTGCTCCTTGAAGGCGCCGTCGAGCCAGGCGCGGCCGAGCTGCACCCCACCGGTGGCGACGAACGGCGACACCAGCTGGATCGCCTCGGTGAAGGACCCGTTGACGTACAGGGCCATTTCGCGGGCGTAGCCGTTGTAGACGAGGGTCAGGTGGTCACCCTTGCCGACGAGCTTCGGCGCCTCATCCGTGGCCTTCGTGGTCCACTCCGGCGCCACCGTGTCGGTGCTCGCCATCGCCAGTTCCCACTGCCCGGCGTTGTTGCAGCGCACGACGACCGAACTGCCGTTGGTGCCCTTCTGCGAGAAGACGGTCATCGGGGTACCGGCACAGTTGCTGGTCAGCTTGACCCGGGCGCTGATCGAGAAACTGCCCGCCATGTCCGCGTTGGTCGACGTGCTGGCGTAGCTGTCCGCGTTACCGGTCAGCGCGAGGTGACCACCGCCGAGCAGCGACAGGACCGGGTGCTTGAAGACCGTCGCACCGCTGCCCAGAGTGAGTCCCGCGCCACCGCGCTCCTCGGGACTGACCTTGTTGGTCTCCGCGTTCAACCGCCAGTACGCCTTGCGGCTCGGCGCCGTCTTCTGCAGGCCGGTGACCTCGTCGGCGATGATCAGCCGGTCGAAGACGGAGACGTCCGCCATCGCCCCTTCCCAGTTGTCGGCGTAACCGCTCTTGGTCAGCACACGGCCGATCTGGAGCGGACCGCGCGCCTTGGTCAGCGACCTGCGCTGGGCGATGCGCGGGGCGTTGTTCCCGACCTGGAGCGACATCTCCTTCTTCGGCCCGTCGAAGATGGCCGTCACGTACGTCCAACCCGTCGTGGCCGCCGCACCGTCGACCTGCCAGCGGCCCAGTGAGTTGACGTCGTTGACCGGCATCCGGAAGAACCAGGATCCGCCCTCGACGCCCAGCGCGAACCCGGGCTCACCGGTGCCGTCCTGGCTGACCGCCACCTGCCGCCGGCCGGCATCGTCGACCTTGAACCAGCCGGTGACGGCGAAGCTCGCCGACGTGTCGGTCAGGACCGGCTTGCTGGTCGTGAGGTGGGCGTCGGCCGTCCCGTCGAACCGGGCGGCCGTGTCGGACGTCCCGCCCGGACCCTCGACCCCGAACGTGACGCCACTTCCAGCCGTCGCGTCGTTGTCACCGAGCCCGTCGCCGGCGCCGTCCTCGCCCGCGACCTCGCCGAGCGACCACTGGGCGGTCGGCGGTCGCTTGCCCACCCGGAACGTGCACGAGGCGATGCTGCTCGACCGACCGGCCCGGTCGACGGCCTGGACGTTGATCGTCCGCGGGCCCTCCTTGTCCGGGTACCAGTTCGGCAGGGTGACCGGCCCGCCGTCGGTCGTCGGCCGAAGCACGTTCACCCCCGGCGCCGGGTTGGTGTTGAAGCCGTACCGGTACTCCACCACGTCCGTGGCGGCGGAGTCGAAGACGAAGTTGCCGGGCACACCGATCGAACCCAGCCACTCGTCGCTCTCGATGCAGTTCGACGCGCTCGCCGTCCCGTTGTCGGCCGCGTCCTGCGGCAGGTACACCGCGGAGTCGACGTCGGGCGCGCTGGGGCTGGTCTTGTCGTAGAGGAACTGACAGACGTTGCGCGAGCCCTCACTGCTCCACGGACCCCAGCTGGTGTTGTCGCTGGCCCGTACCTCCCAGGAGATGGGGACGTTCTGCGCGATGTCACTCGGGACCGTGTACGAGAAGACCGATCCGCTGGCCTTCAGCGGAGTGGTGTACGAGCGCGTCTGCAACGTCCCGCCGGCCGGCGTCCAGGTCACCTTGAACTCGGCCTTGATCTGCTCGGTGTGAGCCGAGGAGTGGTCCGGATCCCGCAGCACCGCGTTCAGCCGCGGCGGCACGTCCACGTAGGGCGCGCCGGAGCCGTACACACACTGCCCGCCGGGGGACATGGTGAGTTCGTTGAGGTTGGCGATCACCGGAGCCCGGTTGTAGCGGACCGAGAGGACGCCGTTGTCGCAGAACCGCTTGGTGTGCGTCGAGTCGCTCTCGCTGACCGACCGCAGGCCGAGGGTCACGTTGCTCCAGCCCTTGGTCACCGCCTGCTGCACCGCGGCCTTCGCGTTCCACTCCGTGTTCTGGTTGGTGGAGGTGCAGGTGGCCTGCGTCTTGGTCGGTGAGCTGGTGGCGAGGTGCGTCGCTCCGGACCAGCCCGAGCCGCCGGGCTGGTTGCTCCAGTTGGTGGAGGAGGTGATCCCGGCCGGCATCAGGTAGAGCGCCGCCGCCCGCGCGGTCGAGTTGTAGACGTGCTGCAGGGTGACCCGGAAGGTGGCCTCCAGGATCGTCTTGCCCGAGTACGGCGTGGCGAGCCGGTAGAACAGGCGCTTGATCTTCGAGTTGTTGCAGGAGCTGGGGCAGAGGCCGATGCGTTCGTGCCGCTTGCCGTCGAACTTCCAGTACTCCTCGTTGGGGTAGCCGCTGTCCACCATCGCCCATGCGCTGTTGGTGCTGCTCTGCCAGACCGGGTCGATGTACAGCGGGAACGAGGCCTCCGGATCGGTGAGCATGGACCGGTCCGGGGTGAGGGTGAGGGTGTTGTCCGAGTAGTCGAGGCCGACCGGAGCCACCTCCGACGTGTCGCCCGGCCCTTCGGCCGAGGCCGCACCCGGGTCGGTGGACGAGGTGTCCAGCGACCGCGCCGCGGCCGCATCGCCCCCCTCCTGGCTTCCGCTGTCCCACATGGTCGGCGCGTCCGCCTCCAGGACCGGGTTGCCGGTGACCGGGTCCAGGGCGACCACACCACCCTCGGCCGTCTCCTCGATGGTCAGGCCCACCGCGGCGACGCCGAGCCGGAGGTTCTGGAGTTCCGGCAGATCGGCCGCCTCCGGCGTCTTGACCACGAGTACGTGCGAGAAGCCCTCGACGGTGACGTTCGCGACCAGGTCGACATCCGGGAACACGTTCGGGTAGGTCGCCTTGCTCTCCTCGACCACGGGAGCGGGAAGCGGCCCGTGCGGCCAGGTCAGAGTCATGCTCTTCTGGTCCCGGGTGACCACCATCAGCGGTGCGGTGCCGCCCTGGGAGAGCTGCATGCCGAGCAGCGCGGCGGCCGGGCCGTAGGAGCCGTCGGGCTGAACGACCAGGGTGGAGTCGGCGGGCACCCAGGCGTCTCCCTGGGTGACCCGCACCGGCTGGGTGTGGCCGTTGGCGATGAGCGTGCCATCCGGCTGCGCGAAGACGTCGCGGTACTCCGTGCGGTGCGCCAGCACCTCGACCGGCTGGTTGAGTGCCCTGGCGGCCACCAGCGCCTCGGCCTCGGTGTCCCGGACGAGGTCCTCCGACGCCGCGGCGGTACGCGGCGCCGGCTCCGGGGGCTGGACGAACACCACCGTGGACATCAGGCCGGCGAGGCCGAGCGTGAGCCCGAGCGTGAACACCCGGCCCCGTTTTCTCGTACGACGGGCCACCCTCTGGTCCTCCCCCGCTGGATAACTGCTCATGTCGATGGTCTTCATCAGCTGATCGCCGCCCCGAACGTGCTGTGCCCGGTGGGGAGACCGCCCTGTCCCGGCTGCCAGGTGACGCTCGGGACCGTGTTGCCCGCCTTCAGATCGGACCAGGTGAACCCGTAGACGGCGTCGGCGCCGTAGGGAGTGCCCACGTAGAGCCGCTCCGAGGTGGCCGAGAGCGAGGCGCCGACCAGTTCCTGGGCGCCGGCCGTCCCCGGCATACCGCCCGATTCCCGGTGCAGCGTGGTCGGGGTGCCGATCGGATTCGCCAGCGCCGGGAAGACGCGTACCCGTCCGGAGTCGGCCACCGACGTGCCCGCGTCCTCACCCGGCACGCCGATCGCGACGAACATCGTCGCGTTGGTGCCCTCACTGCCCGGCGCGGTGTTCACCACCACGACCTTCTCGCCGAGGTAGTCGCCGTCCTCCGAGGCGTACGTGATCGCGGGCAGTTCGGTGAAGGTGTTCGCAGCCGTGACGTGGAACCGGTGCACGAGCCCGGCATCCGGTGCCGGGGTGTTGGTGGCCGCGACGACCAGGTCCTCACCCGGCACACCGACGACGACCAGCGAGTCGGCCTGGCCGGCGGGAGCACCGACGGGCCGGTACGGCGCGATCGAGATCGACTTGCCGAAGTTGTCGTTGGCCTCGGCGTCGTTCGAGACGTTGGCGACGTTCTGCTCCAGGCCGGCGGCGAGGGTCGGCAACCCGTTGCTCAACGTGTGGCTGAAGACGTTCACCGCTCCGGCGAAGGCCTCGGTGCCGATCGCCTCGCCCGGGGAACTGACCGCCCAGTGGTACGTGGAGGCGGCCACCGCATAGCCCGTCCGGTCGTCGATCTCGGCCGCGCCCGGGATGCCGCTGCCCTGGGACATCGCCACGTTGACGTTGCCCCGGAGGTAGTGGACGATGCCCGCCAGCGCGCCGCCGGTCAGCCCTTCACCGGGCGCGCCGATGACGAGGTACGGCTCACCGCCGGCCGTCCGGCTGCCGGCGACCGCGAAGCCGAACCAGTCGTACGCCTCGGCCGCGTCGGGGACGTTGGCGCTGTCCTGGTGGTACCAGACGGCGGGCGGGCCCTGCGCGAGGCCGGCGGGTGATCCGAACAGCACGTAGACGACACCGGCCTGGGCCTGTCCGCTGACGGCCTGGTTCGGCACGCCGACCGCCAGGTCGGTGCAGCCGTCGTTGTTGGCGTCGTACGCGGCGATCGACGTGCCGAAGCGGTCGCCCGCCTCGGCTGCACCGGGCATGTTGGCGCCGCCCTCGTGCAGGGTGTGCACGGTGGTGCTGCCGCCGTACGTGACGTTGATCCGGCCGGCCCGGATCTGACCGTTGACAGTGGCCTCCGGGTCGGCGATCGCGATGTCGGCGACGCCGTCGCCGTTGAAGTCGCTGTCCGTTCCGCCGGTGCAGCCGGTGACCGGAGTGGCCGTGGTGTACACCTGCACCTCGCAGAACGACGACCAGACGTCGCTGCCGGAGACGCCGTCGGCGGCCTTCACCCGCCAGCGGTAGATACCGCCGTCGACGAAGGCGCCGGCGGGAACGGTCGCCGCCACTGTGGCACCGGAGGCGACGTTGCTGGACGACGCCGATCCGATCGCCTTCTCCGCGTTCATCGCCCACCACTCGAAGGTGACCGTCATCGCGGTGCCGTCACCGTCGGCGACGGTGGCCTTGAGCTGCGGCGTCAGCGTGTTGACGAGGGGACGGCCCGAGCCGGTCGCGCAGGTGGTGGCGGGGACGGTCGACCGGGCCGTCACGGTCGGCCACGAGTTGTAGGTGACGCTGGCCTTGGGCACCTCGGTACTGGCTGCGGCGTTGCGGGAGCGGAACTGCTTGAAGGACTTCGAATCGGTTTCGTCGGTGGCCCGAAGACCCATGTCGGCGCGGGTGTCACCGGCGTTCGCCGCGCGCTGGAAGAACGTGGTCCCGCTGATCCCGATCCAGGCGTCGTTGCAGCTGGCGTCGTAGCCGGCTGTGGCGAGCGTGGTCGCCTCCTGGTTGTTCCACGCCGGCTGGGTGTCCCAGATCATGTCGTCGGCCACCGCGCCCACGGTCCAGAGCTCCCACGACCGGCCCTCGCACAGGGGCGACCACCAGTTCCAGAACGAGACGGTGGCGGAGGTGATCTGCTTACCGACGAAGGCCGTGGTGTCCCAGCGCAGCAACGACCGGGTGACGGGCCCGGTCGGACCGAGCCGGCCCAGCCGGAGGTCGTCGGTGCCGCCCCGGTTGACCGTGTCGCCGGCCTGGATGTACGTGTCGAACGTGGTGTACACCGGGTTGATCGTCGGGTCGATGACGATCGGGTACTGCCGCTTGGAGTCGTTCAGCCAGCGCAGGTCCGGGGTCAGCGTCAGGTCGAGCCCGCCGGTTCCACGGGCCTCGGCGGCGGGGGCGATCGTGGATGCGACAGCCGTCTCGGCGGTGGGGTTGCCGAGCGCGTCGACCCGCGCGTCCCACATCCGCAGTGCGGGGGTGCGCGCGACCACCCGGCCGGCGGCGTCCTCGATGGCGGTGTTGCCGCCGGCGTCGCGGACCGCCCGGGCGGCGTTCGGCCCGGTGATCGGCAGTGTGAGCCGGGCGACCTGCTTCACGGCGCTGCGGTCCTTGACGACGAAGAACGCCTCCATGCCGGCGCGGGTCGCCTCGACGACCAGGTCCACCCCGGGCAGCGTGTCGACATAGGTGGCCCGTCCGCCGTCCAGCTTCGGCTCGGGCAGCCGGCCGGCCCAGCCGACCGCGAGCCGATCCGCTCCGTGGCCGAGGACGGCCAGTTCCGGCGTCCCGCTCGGTTGCGCGCCGGAGACGACGAGATCGAAGGGGTGGGCGACGGCGGCGATCCGCCCGTCCGCGCCCTTGCGCAGGGTCAGATCGACCGGAACCCACTGGTCACCGCGCCGGATCCGGCTCGCGCCGATCGACAGCTCGGCCCGGAACTGACCGTCCGGCAGTGCGAAGACCTCTGTCGTCTCCGACGTGAGGCTCTTGACCTGCACCGGCTTGCCGGACTCGCGGGCGGCCCGAAGGGACACCGCTTCATCGGTCCGGCTCTCCACGCCGCCTGTCACGCCGTCCGGGCCAGCGGCGAGATACTCCGCCGGCTCTCCCGGTACGCCCGCCAACGCGGCCGCCGTCAGTACGGCGACACCCGCAGCCAGGCACGAACGGACAGTGGCCGTCACTCGACGTGCCACAAACCCTCCCCCGTGTGCTTTCCAGTTGTGCGAGCGGGACTCTAAGGGTGCCCTGCCTCAGCGCACAAGGTCGGACACGTTCCGTCAGGACGGATCACTCCGAACTGGACATCCCATCAACGAGTAACCACGCTCAGTAACGAGACTCGCCCTCCACAGTGGAGCTTGCGACGGCCGCCGCATCCACGAGTGGCAGCGCCGGGCGGACGAACCGATCTTCAAAACCGCAGATCAGTAGATGGTTGCCGCAGTCAACTGACCTCGCGCGAACCACTCCACCATTGCGAACTATTTTCACGCATCGCCATCTTCGAATATGACACGGCGTAGTCGTCATTGATCGAACAATTAGCCGATGCGGCACTCGTCCATCGGGAGGCAGTGCCGGACCAGTCAGACTCATGGACACACCGACATGACGGCGGACGGCGTCACCCCAGCCGCTCGGGCAGGTCATCGGTCCAGCGCGGAGCGCCGAACAGTGGCCGCGGAAAAAGATTCGTACCGTCAGAACATCGAGCGATTTTCGTCGCATTCGGGCGCCGGGATCGTCCTCTTCCGCGCAGTGACGTGTTGGTGATCATCATGCGCAACGCCAGCGACGTGACAGGCGACGACGATTACCAGTCCGAAAGCACTGCGGCGCCGATCGTCAAGGTGTGGTCGACCTTCTGATATCCGGGCTGCGGGCCGGTTCAGCGCTCAAGTCCTCCGTGGGTCACTCCGGTCGGCGTTCGACGGGCGCGCTGCTCAGTACGCCGTCGG
This sequence comes from Micromonospora sp. AB353, assembly GCF_049538395.1. Taxonomy (NCBI): domain Bacteria; kingdom Bacillati; phylum Actinomycetota; class Actinomycetes; order Micromonosporales; family Micromonosporaceae; genus Micromonospora; species Micromonospora sp. AB353. The sequence continues at coordinate 7,933 of NZ_JBMVFV010000090.1, forward strand.
GCCGCACCTCCTGACACAGACGCGCGAGGTCGACGAACCGGTCGCCGTCGGGCGGGACGGCGTCGAGCAGGCGCAGGACCACTGTGCAGTACTTGGCCATCGTGTTGCGGCCCGGCATGAAGACGGACAGCTCGTCGTGGGCGTCGGACGTCTGCACGATCAGGTCGGCGGGCAGGGACGGCAGCGTCGCCGGGGTGCCATCCACCGCGACCTTGACGCCGGCTAGCGTCTGTCGTCGTCGCGCCCGTCCTGGGGCAGCCCGGAGGCGGCCGCGATCGCCTCGACCGCCTCGTCCAGGCCGGTGGTCTCCGGGAGGACGAGTTCGCCGGGCCAGCCCAGGACGTCGTGCGCGGCGTACCAGCCGCTCATCTGTTCGGCGGTGAAGTCACCGGCCTGCGGGCGGGTCAGATGCCGGCGCAGCGTCTCGGCCAGCGACACGTCGAGGTAGCAGAACAGCGACCGCCCCCGGTGGCCGTCGCGCAGCGAGGTCAGCACCTCGCGGTAGCGCCCGGTGCAGAGGATGCCTTCCAGGATCACGTGGTAGCCGTGGTCGAGGGCGAACCGGGCGGTCTGCTCGATCAACGCGGGGGCGACGCCGCCGGGCTTGTCCCGTTCGCGCAGGACGATGCGGCGCAGGTAGTCCTGTTCGACGAGGGCGCACCCCCGGCCGTGCCGGCGTCGCAGCTCGCGGGCGATGCTGCTCTTGCCCGAGCCGGAGTTGCCCCGGATGCAGACGAGGATCGTGTCCGGGCTGCCGGCGGGTGCGGCGCGCACTGTCCCTCCCTTGGCCGCGAGGACCGACGCCGAAGGCGGGTGGACGCCCGCCGGTGCCGCTCCCGGCAGCCCGGCGGGCGACCTCACTAGCCCTGGGTCTTCACCAGGAACGCGTAACCGATCACCTTCGTGCCGTCCCAGTTGTACATGGGACGGCACGCCTGCGGCTTCGTCCACGACGACTGGTACTTGGGCCGGGCCTCGTTGCAGGCCTTCAACGTCGAGTAGGTCGGGCTCGAGTAATCCGCGTACGCGGGCGCACCAAGGCCGAGCACCAGCGCGCCCGCGACCGAGGCGGCGGCGACGAGGCTACGGATCCGCGGCCGTCGGAAGGCTTTCATGTCGTTCTCCCGTTCTGATCGTGGTCGCCCGACCGTCCATCGTGGTCGTTGCGATCATGATCAGCTTAGGTCGACCACACAAACCGCACCGACGGACACACGTGGCGCTCCACCGACCGGCGGTCGACCCGGGCGCAGCGGGCGCCGTACGCGAAAAAGGCCCTGACCGGCGTGGAACGCCTGGTCAAGGCCTTGATCGTTGGTGCGCCGCCAGGGACTCGAACCCCGAACCCGCGGATTAAGAGTCCGCTGCTCTGCCAGTTGAGCTAGCGGCGCTCGCTGACAACGGGAAGAAGATTAGCACGCCCGCCGAGGCGGGTTCCAATCCGATACCGGGGTCCACCCTTCGGACGAGCTTAACCGGCGAAAGCGGTCAAAACGGTCATCCGATCCGGCGCGGGGGCGGGCGTGTGAGCGTCGATACGGCACGATGTCCGCCAGGCACGCGATGACAGGGGTGGGCATGGGCAGGTTCGCGCGGGCCGGGGCGACGGTGGGCGTCCTGGTCCTGACGGCGTCGCTGGCGCTGACCGGATGCGGCGGCGGCGACGAGGGGGAGAAGCCGGAGTTCGTGCCCGGCCAGCAGCAGGTGGGCGGCGTCTCGTCCTCCGCGCCCGACCCGAGCGTCGCACCCAGCGACAACGCCGCCGCCCCGCCGCTGACGGTGAGCCCCGCCGACGGCGCGAACGCCCGGCCGGTCAGCACCGAGATCAGCGCCCGCATCCCCGGTGGCGGCACCGTGTCGAAGGTGGTGCTCGCCGCCGCCGACGGGACGAATGTCGCCGGGCGGATGCGGCGCGACGGCTCCAGTTGGGTGCCGTCGGCAGCGCTGAAGTACGGCACCAAGTACACCGCCACGGTCACCGGCGCCGGCAAGGACGGCCAGACCTACCAGGGCACCAGCACGTTCACCACGATGGCCAAGCCCAAGTCGATGATCGGCTCCGGCCTCTACATGTTCAGCGGCAAGACGTACGGGGTGGCCATGCCGGTGGTCGCCGAGTTCTCCCCGGGCATCCCGAAGAAGGACCGCGCCGCGGTGCAGAAGCGGATGTTCGTGCAGACCGACCCGCCGCAGCCCGGCGCCTGGCACTGGGTCGACAACGGTACGCAGGCGTACTACCGGGCCCCGGAGTACTGGAAGACCGGCACCACGATCACGGTCCGGCTGGCGCTGGCCGGGATCCCGCTGAGCAACGGCCGGTACGGCAACATCGACCGCAGCGCCACCGCCAAGATCGGCCGCGCGTTCGAGATGACCGTGGACAACGCCACCAAGCAGATGACGGTCTCCGAGAACGGCACGGTGATCCGTACGCTGCCGGTGAGCCTGGGTAAGAAGAGCACCCCCTCCTCCAGCGGCACGATGGTGGTGATGGAGAAGAAGGAGTCCACCGTCTTCGACACCCGCAGCGAACCGGACCCGGCCAACCGCTACGTCACCGAGATCGACTTCGCTCAGCGGATCACCTGGGGCGGCGAGTACATCCACGCCGCGCCCTGGTCCGAGGGCGTGCAGGGGCGCCGCAACGTCTCGCACGGCTGCGTGAACGTGTCGATGGCGAACGGCCGGTGGCTGTTCGGCAAGACGATGGTGGGCGACCCGATCACGGTGAAGGGCACCGAGCGCCGCCTGGCCCCCGGCAACGGCTGGACGGCGTGGAGCATGAGCTGGTCGCAGTTCGTCGCCGGAAGCGCGCTGCCGGTTCCGCAGGGCGGGCAGCCGGCGCCGTTCTGACCGGCGTAACGTGGTCGGACACGCCACCTCCGACGAAGCGCCGGACGCCAGTGGAATCGTTACACCCGCGCGGGGTGTTCCGTTTCACGTCCGGCAACGCGTACCCGCTCCGGCGCGTCTGACCTGAGACGACGGGGAACGGCATCACCTTGTGAGGGAGTCATGCGAGCTGGCCAGGACGAACCGATCCGGGGCGCGAGCGCCCGACGCGTCGGCCGCCGCCGTGCGCTGGCAGCCGGGCTGCTCGCCGCCGCGATGGCCCTGACCGCCTGCACCAGCGGCGGCGGCGACGAGCCGTCGAGCTGGCAGGGCGGCGGCGACGGCGGCGAGAAGGCCCCGAAGGCGGCGGCCACCATCAGCGAGCCCGCCGCCGACGCCAAGGACGTACCGGCGTCCACCGCCGTCACCTTCACCACGAAGGAGGCGCAGGAGACCACGGTCGAGCTGAAGGACGCCGCCGGCAAGGTCGTCGACGGCACGCTCGCGGCGGACGGCGGGAGCTGGCTGCCGTCAGCGGCCCTGGAGTACGGGCAGACGTACACGGCGACCGTCACCGCCACCGGCGACGACGGCAAGCCCGCCACCGCCACCAGCACGTTCACCACGATGGCGAAGCCGGCCAAGCAGGTCCGGGTCACCAGCTTCCTGGGCGACAACCAGGTCGTGGGTGTGGGCATGCCGCTGATCGTGAAGTTCGGCCGGGCCATCCCGGAGGACTACCGCGACGACATCCAGCGCCGGATGACAGTCACCTCGAAGCCGGCCCAGGAGGGCATCTGGCACTGGGTGAGCCCGACCGAGGTGCGCTACCGGCCGAAGACGTTCTGGAAGGCCAACAGCACGGTCAGCTACAAGGTGCAGGCCGGCGGGCTGCCGCTGGGCGGCGGCTGGTACGGCCGGGCCGACCTCAGCGTCGACGTCAAGATCGGTCCGTCGTTCGTGATGACTGTCGACAACCGCACCAAGCGGATGACCGTCACCCGCGACGGCAAGGTGGTCAAGACCATCCCGGTGAGCCTGGGCAAGAAGAGCACCCCCTCCTCCAGCGGCACCATGGTGGTGATCGAGAAGCTCCGGCACACGGTCTTCGACACCCTGGAGGAGCTGGGCCCGGAGGAGGGCTACCGCACCGAGATCGACTACGCCCAGCGGCTCACCTGGGGCGGCGAGTTCATCCACGCCGCGCCGTGGTCCGAGGGCGTGCAGGGCCGCACGAACGTGTCGCACGGCTGCGTCAACGTCTCGATGAAGGAAGGCAACTGGCTGTTCGCCAACACCCGCATCGGTGACCCGATCACCGTGAAGGGCACCGAGCGCAAGCTCCAGAACGGCAACGGCTGGACCGACTGGAACATGAGCTGGGACGAGTACGTCAAGGGCAGCGCCCTGCCGTACGAGCCGCCGTCGGCCGACACCACGCCGGACGCCGGTACGCCGAGCGTCGAGCCCACCCCCTGACCCACCTACATGACGACGAAGCCCCCTCCCGGAGGAGGGGGCTTCGTCATGTGGGGTGACTGATGGGAATTGAACCCACGACAACCGGGACCACAACCCGGTGCTCTGCCAACTGAGCTACAGCCACCATGCTCGCCGCTCCGGTCGCCCGGGGCGGTGCGCGGACTCATCATAGCCACACTCCCACCGACCCCGTCCACCGGGTTCGGCGCGGGCGTCAGAGCTGGGCGGCGATCGCCTTCGCGGCCTCGACGTCCGGTCCCGGCAGCGGCACGAACACGGTCCGCCGGTAGTACTCCAGCTCGCGGATGCTCTCCCGGATGTCCGCGAGGGCCCGGTGGGCCAGGCCCTTCTGCGGCTGCCCGAAGTACACCCGCGGGTACCAGCGCCGGCACAGCTCCTTGATCGAGGACACGTCGATCATCCGGTAGTGCAGGTGCGCGTCGAGCCGGGTCATGTCGCGGGCCAGGAAGCCCCTGTCGGTGGCGATCGAGTTGCCGCACAGCGGGGCCGTACGCGGGTCCTTGACGTAGCTGGTCACGTAGTCGAGCACCATGTCCTCGGCCTCGGCCAGCGTCACCGTGGAGCGGCGTACCTCCTCGGTGAGGCCGGACTTGGCGTGCATGGTCCGCACGATCTCCGGCATGCCGTCGAGCGCCTCGTCGTCGGCGTGGATCACCACGTCCACGCCGTCACCGAGCACGTTGAGGTCGGGATCGGTGACGAGCGCGGCGACCTCGATCAGGGCGTCCCGCCGCAGGTCGAGCCCGGTCATCTCACAGTCGATCCAGACGAGAAGATCAGCCACCGGAACAGACTACGCGCCGCCGACGCGCCCGCGCCTCGGCCCGGCGGCCGAGGTGGACCGCTAGGGTTTCCTGCGTGCCAGCCGAACCCGTCGCCCCACCCGCCGTCGCCCGCGACGACGCGGGCGGGCGTACGGCTCGCCGGGTGCTGACGGTGCTGGCGCTGGCCGCGATCCTGCCGGCGCTCTACCTGCCCAACCTGCGCCACGACTACTACGACCAGAAGATCTACATGTCGGCGATGGACTGGTGGGCGGCCGGGCACCCGCTCTACGACTACGTCCAGCCGGACCGGGTGCAGGGGGCGCTCTACTTCACCTACCCGCCGTTCGCGGCGCTGCTGCTGGCGCCGTTCGGGTATCTGCGGCTCGGGGTGGCGATCGCCGCCTTCGCGGTGCTGACGGTGGCCGCCGTGGTGGTGACCACCCGCTGGCTGGTGCTGCCGGTGCTGCGGCGGCACGACCTGCCGCGTGGGTTCGGCCTGACCGTCGCCGTGCTGCTGGTGCTGGCGGTGGAGAGCACGCGGGAGACGCTCACGCTCGGGCAGATCAACATGCTGCTGGTGGTGCTGATCCTGGCCGACCTGCTGTTCGCCGTACCGCAGGGGCGGCGCTGGGCGGGTGTGGGCGTGGGCCTGGCCGCGGCGCTCAAGCTGTTCCCCGGCATCTTCGTGCTCTACCTGCTGGCCGCCCGGAAGTGGCGGGCGGCGGCCGTGGCGGCGGTGACAGCGGCGGCGGCCACGCTGCTGGCGGCGGCGGTCGCGCCGGGTGACTCGTGGCGGTTCTGGACGCACGAGCTGTGGGTGACCGACCGGGTCGGCCGCCCCGACTACACCGGCAACCAGTCGCTGTTCGGGCTGCTCAGCCGCCTGACGGCGCCGGCCGAGCCGGACCGGCTGCTGTGGCTGCTGCTCGCGCTGGCGGTGGCCGCGTTCGGCCTGTGGCGGGCCGCGCGGGCGGCCCGGGCGGGGGACGCGCTGGTGGGTCTCACACTGACCGGGCTGGTGGGCGGGCTGGTCAGCCCGATCACGTGGATCCACCACCTGTACTGGTTCATTCCCGCGGTGGTGGTGCTCGTCGACGCGGCGTTGGACGCCGATCCGGCGACGCCCGCCGGGGCCCGCCGTCGCGGCGGCCTCTTCGCGCTGGTCGCCGTCGTCGGCCTGCCGATCGTGTACGGGTTGGTGACGTTCCAGGACTGGGGTACCGCCATCGTGCACACGGACGATCCCGTCGACTTCGTCGTCCGCAACGTGTACGTGCTGCTCAGCCTGCTCCTGCTCGCGGTGCTGCCGATCCGCCGGAAGGCGGGCGAGAAACCGATGACCCGGACTGAACGGACACACCTCGCAACAAACGGCGATCAGCGCTAATCTGGTATCAACTACCTCAGTTTTCTCCCAGGTAGCACCGATCCCCCGGTGAAGAACGGCCCTCCGCGTCGGCAGCGCGGAGGGCCGTTCGGGCTCCCGTCGTCAACGCTTGTCGTCGGGGCACCGGCGGGGCGGCGCGGTGATCGCCGCACGGGTCCGCCCGCCCGAGGCTGAGCCCACCGCCACCAGGTGCCGCTCGGGTCGCGACGCCGGGCCCGGCTGCCGGCCCAGGCTGCTCAGCGAGGTGACGCCGAGACGCCCGGCCAGCACCGGCACCTGGTCCGGCTCGACCACGAAGACCACCTCACGCGGGCGCAGCGGGCGGAGCAGCACCGCCACGGCGAGGACCACCAGCAGCGTCCCGCCGGCCAGCAGCGCCCACGCCAGCCCGGGGAACCACCCGGCCCGCAGCTCGGCACGCATCCGCAGGTCGAGCCCGTCCGCGCCGTCCACGCGCATCACGACCAGGCTCAGCGACCGGCCGGACAGCTCCGCCGGGCTCCACTCCAGGGAGCCGACGCCCTCGCGTACCCAGAAGGGCTGAGTCATCGGCGCGGCGGTGGCGGCGCCGGCGGTGGCCGGGTCGAGGTCGACAGGCAGCGGGCCCCGGGTGACCGCGACGCGGCGCACGGTGCTGTGCGGGACGTCGGCCAGCCACCGTCGCACCTGGTCGGCCGGGGCGAGGCCGAGGAAGACGGGGCCGTCGTCGTCCCGCGCGGTCAGGTGCAGCCGGGCCTGCCCGGTACGCGCCAGCGGCAGGTCGGCGCGCAGCAACGCGTCCACGTCGGCCACGACCACCGCGCTCGTCGGCGTGCGGACCGGCTCGAACCGGGCGCCGAAGCCACCATCGGGGTCGGCGTGCCGGGCGGCGAGCCAGAGACCTCCGCCCGCCAGCAGCGCCGGAATCCCCAACGCCAGCAGCACCATGCCGGCGATCGTGCGCACGAAACGCATTCGCGTCGTCCCTCTCGGTAGCCGATTACCCGGCCGACCTTACCGACGGGGGTCGGCCGATCGCCGGATATCGGCGGCACCGGGGCCGGAACGGCGACCGGCCCGGCGGATCGTTCCGCCGGGCCGGTGCGTGGCTCGCGTTCAGGACTTCGCGGCGGGCTCCCGCCGGGTACGCGCGAACGCCAGACCGCCGAGGGCCAGGCCACCCAGGCCGGCGACCAGGCCGGCCACGCCGAGGGCGGTGGCCGCGCCGGAGCCGTCGTCGTCGTCATCGTCGTCGGCTGCGGCGGCCGGCGCGCTCGCAGCGGACGAGCCGGGCGCAGCCGCGGCCAGCGTGAGCACCGGCGCCGGGTTCTCCGGCTCCTCCGCGCCCGGCGTGGGCTCCTCGATCCACCGGGAGACGTTGCCGTCGGAGTACGTCTGGAGCACCTTGAACACCATCGTGTCGGCCTGCGGCAGCGGGCCCATCGACACCGGGAACTCCTGGAACTCGCCCGGCTTCACGCCGCCGTTCGGCGCGGCCGTGAAGGTCAGCTTGGAGACCGCCTCGGTGAGCTGACTGCCGTGCACCTCGATCGGCGGGTCGACCTTGCGCTTCTCCACCGCCACCGTCCAGCCCGCCACCGGCATGGTGGAGACCGAGCCGACCGGGGCGTTCTCCGGCAGGTTCACCTCGACCTTGACTGTCGACGCCGTGTCGCTCTCGTTCGGCACCCGGAACGCGAACCGGCCGTAGCCGCCCTGCTTGGCCTCGGCCGGGTTGATCGTGACGTGCGCCGAGGCCGGACCGGCCACGCCGAGCACCGCCGTGGCGACGGCGGTGAGGGTCAGCGCGGCGACTGTCGCGGAGCGCCGGAGACGGATCATCAGATGGGACCTTCCATTACTTGATCGGCACGGTGGCGGTCACCGTGGCCTGGTCGATGTCGGTCGTACGGACGGTGATGCGCACCTGCCAGTCGCCCCGGGCCGGCAGGTTGATCTCGCCGGTGGCGTGGTTGTCGCTCAACGGCAGCAGCGGGACGGTGATCGGCTCGATCCCGGCCGACGGCAGCGCGGCGGTGACCTTCCACTCCTGCACCGGCTGCGGGCGGCTGTCCTTGGTGTAGGCGTACAGGTGCATCGAGTTGTTGCCGGTCTCGGCCGGGTCCACCTGGACCTCCAGCGAGTAGATCGGGCTGCTCAGCGTGGCCGAGAAGTAGCCCTGCTCGCCGCCCGCGACGTTCGCGGCGGCGGTGCGTGCCGGGGTGGTCTGCACGAGCGTCGCCGACACGCCCAGCACCACCGCCGTGATCACCAGCTCGGCCACCACGGCCCGCCGCATCGAGCCCGGCCGGCCGGCGGCGACCCGCCGCCGCACCAGCGCCCGGGAGTACGCGGCCACGCCGATCACCAGCACGAACAGCGCGATCTTGGCGAGCAGGAGCCGGCCGTACGTGGTGTCGAACAGCGCCTGCAGACCGGCCACCTCGATCAGGCCCTGCACCGTGCCGGCCAGCAGCAGCGCGGCCACCGCGAGCGCGGCCCAGCGGGACCAGATCGGCAGGATCGCGTCCAGCTCCCGCTCGTCGGCCTGACGCAGCAGGAACACCGCGAGCATGACCAGGCCGCCCAGCCACACCGCCATGCCGCCCAGGTGCACCGCGTCCACCACCACCGACACCGCGGGCGCGGGCGAGGCCGCCGCGTGCCCGGCCAGGGGCCAGGTGAACAGCGCCGCGCCGCCGAGGACCGCCAGGATGATCCCGTCGGTACGGCCGATCGGGCCGGCGAACAGCGGCCGGAGCAGGAACGCCGCCGCGGCGAGCAGACCCAGCCGGACCAGGTGGGTGGTGCCGTAGGCGCTGCCGAGCACGTCACTCAGGCCCGAACCGGTCACGTCGAACAGGCCGCCGCCGTTGACGTACGGCACCTGAAGCCACACCTCGGCCACCGTGGCCACCGCCAGCAGACCCAGCCCGGTCCAGGCCAGCCGCGCCGGTCCCCGGCGGGACAGCCGGCGCGGCCAGAGCGCGGCGAGCACCAGCGCCGGGCCGACGAGCAGCAGCAACCCGACGTAGCCCGCGTACTTCGCCACCTTCACCGCGGTCTCGGTGACCGGGTTCGCCCGGTTGTCCGAACCGCTGTCGGTGGGTGGCTCGGACGGTGCGCCGACGGAGTAGGTGAAGGCGCCGGAGACGGGGTGGCTGTCGGCCGAGATGACCCGGTAGCTCACCAGGTAGGTGCCGCGCCCGCCGGACGGGTCCACCGGGATGGTGACCTCGGCGCCCCGGAACGTCGGCTCGCCCCGGTCGGCCCGCGAGCCGTCGGGGGCGATCACCCGGACCTTCCCGGGCACCTTGCGGACGCCCTCGCTGAACGTGATCACCACCTGCGCGGGCGCCTCGGGCACCACGGCGGAGGCGGCCGGGCTGCTGCTCACCAGCACCGCGTGGGCGGCGGCCGGGGAGGACGGCACGAGCAGCAGGGCGACCAGCAGGAGCAGCAGCCCGGCGAGGGCCCCGGAGCGGGCGGCGACGACCCGGGACGGGCGGCGTACGGCAGCAGTCATGACCGCCATGGTTCCCGAACCGGTGCGGGTCCGGCGAGCCGGTCTCCGGCGGGCGTGACCGAGCGCCCACCCGGTGCGGCGGCGCGCGCCACGCCGGGCCTGCTCGGAGGTCATGGGAGGGTAGTCGGACGGCGGCCGGAAAAAGTTCCCGGCGTGTGCGGGACCACGGAATGGGTCGAAGGACCCTGTCCCCTCCAGGTACGCCGCGTAACCTCGGGTGACGTGATCCCCGGCCCGCGCGACACCGCCGCCGACCGCCCCGAGTCGGCGTCCGACGCTGCCCGGGACGCGGCCACCGGCTGGGCGCTGGCCGCCCGCGGCGGCGACCGCGACGCGCAGGCCGCCTTCGTCCGGGCCACCCAGGCCGAGGTGTGGCGCTTCGCCGCCGCGCTCGTCGACCCGGACACCGCTGACGACCTCACCCAGGAGACGTACCTGCGGGCGTTCCGGGCGCTGTCCGGCTTCGAGGGGCGCTCCAGCGTGCGGACCTGGCTGCTCGGCATCGCGCGGCGGGCCTGCGCCGACCACCTGCGCACCGTCGTACGCCGCCGTCGGCTCGACGCGCGGCTCGCCGCCCAGGCCGCCACCGACCACCCCTACCCGGACCCCGCCGGGCAGCTCGGCGCCACCGATTTGGTCCGCCGGCTGTCCGCCGAGCGGCGCTCCGCGTTCGTGCTCACCCAACTGCTCGGCCTGTCGTACGCCGAGGCCGCCGACGTGGAGGGGGTGCCGGTGGGCACCATCCGCTCCCGGGTCGCCCGCGCCCGCGACGAACTGGTCGACGCCGTCGGCGACACGCTGGCCGGATAGCGGGAACCTTTCGTGGCGCTCGGACGACGAATGACTGTGACCCCCTCCCCCTCAGCTCGGGCCGGCCGCTGGCAGGCCCTGCGGCCCTGGCTCGGCGTCGCGGCCCGCCTCGGACTCGCCGCCGTGTGGCTGATCGCCGGCGGCACCAAGGTCGGCGACCTGGCCGCCTCCGGCCGGGCCGTGAACGCGTACCAGGTGATGCCGTACGACGTGGCCACGGTGATCGGCGCGGCGCTGCCGTTCGTCGAGCTGGCCCTGGGCGTCCTGCTGCTCGCCGGGCTTGCCACCCGCGTCAGCGCCGGCGTCTCAGCGGCGCTGCTCGTGGTCTTCATCGCGGGCATCGCCTCGGCCTGGGCCCGTGGCCTGGCCATCGACTGCGGGTGTTTCGGCAGCGGCGGGCAGCTCGCCGCCGGCCAGACGCCCAGCTACCTCCCGGAGATCCTCCGGGACCTCGGGTTCCTGGTACTCGCCGGGTTCCTGCTGATCTGGCCCCGCACCCCGTTCTCCGTGGACGGGTGGCTGGCGGGCGACGACACCGTGGAGGACACCGATGAGTAGTCGCAAGGGGCGCAAGGACGCGGCCCGCGTCGTACGCGAGCAGATCGCCCGGGAGAAGCGGCGCAAGCGCACGCTCTGGACCTCGATCGCCGCGGTGCTGGTGCTCGTCATCGCCGGTGGCATCGGCTGGGCTGTCTACTCCAGCCAGAAGTCCGACGAGTTCACCGCCCCGCCCGGGGCCAACGACGCCGGCACCGGCATCGTGCTCGGCACCGGACCGGTCACGATCGACCTGTACGAGGACTACCTCTGCCCGGCCTGCAAGCAGTTCCAGCAGATCAACGGCGAGACCCTCAACCAGCTCGTCAGCGAGGGCAAGGCCAAGCTGGTGTTCCACCCGGTGGCGTTCCTGAACCGCTTCTCCACCACCGAATACTCGACCCGCTCCTCGGCCGCCTCCGGCTGCGCCGCGCAGGGCGGCAAGTTCCGCGAGTTCACCGACCAGCTCTTCGCCAAGCAGCCGCCGGAGGGCGGCGCCGGACTCAGCAACGACGAACTCGTCGACATCGGCGCGGGCGTCGGGCTGAACCGGGACGAGTTCGCCTCCTGCGTCTCCGACGGCACGTACCGGTCGTGGACCGAGCACGTCACCGACGAGGCGAGCAAGTCCGGCGTGACCGGCACCCCGACCATCAAGGTCAACGGCAGTGAGCTCCAGGACCGCAGCCCCGAGGGGATCAAGTCGGCGGTGGAGGCGGCCGGCAAGTGATCGCACCCCTGCGCCGGGCCGCGCTGGTGCTCGCCGTCGCGGCCACCGCGCTGCTCACGCTCGCCGCACCGGCCGCCGCGCACGGCGCGGACGCGCCCGACGGCACCGACTACCGCGCCACGATCAGCGGCGTCGACCCGGACCGCCCCGGACTCACCGCGCGCATGGTGGAGGCCGGCGCGCGGCTGGAGCTGACGAACGACACCGGCGCCGAGGTCACCGTGCTCGGCTACTCCGGTGAGCCGTACCTGCGCATCGGCCCGGGCGGCGTGTACGAGAACCGTCACTCCCCCGCCACGTACCTGAACCGGACGCTGGCCGGGGAGACCCGGCTGCCGGCCGAGGCGAACCCGGCCGCCGCGCCCGACTGGCGGCGGATCGACGACGGCCCCACCGCCCGCTGGCACGACCAGCGCACGCTGTGGCGGGAGGAGGCTCCGCCGGCCGCCGTCGCCGCCGCCCCGGGCCGGGAACACCGGGTACGCGACTGGGCGGTGCCGCTGCGCGCCGGTGACACCACCGGGGCCGTACGCGGCACGCTGGACTGGGTGCCGCCGCCCGACCCGTACCCCTGGTGGGTGGCCGCCACGCTGGGCTTCCTGCTGATCGGCGCGGCCGGGCTGGCGCCTGGTGGCACCGCCGCCGGGGTACGTGCGCTGCGCGCGGTCGGCGCGCTGCTCGCAGTGGGCGGCGCCGCCACGGTGGTGCTCACCGTCGCCCGCGCGCTGGACACCGGCGCGCCCGGCGTCGGCGGAACGCTCGCCGAGCTGGTCACCGGGCAGGTGTGGACGCTGCTCACCGGGCTCGGCGCGCTCGCCGCCGGCGGGTACGCGCTGGCCCGCCGCCCGGCCGCCGACTTCGTGCTGGCGCTCGCGGGTGCCTGCCTCACGGTGTTCGCCGGGGCGACGAACCTGGCCGCGCTGTCCCGCGCGATCCCCCCGGCCGCCGGCCCGGCCGTGCTGGTGCGGGTGC